>CAJJAX010000049.1 GCA_905182155.1 uncultured Pseudomonadales bacterium | reverse complement strand
GATAAGACATCGGCTTGCCACCATCTAAACCCTTGATCATAAAACCCCTGAAAATTGGTGTCCTAACCGGGTCAGGATGAGGGCGCCCATTACGGCATTCAGGGGTGCAATTAATCCAAACGCCGCGGCCACAGATCTGATTGCTGATCGAGGATGATCTTGTATGCGTCTGCCGCTCACGAACCGCTCACACATTAGTGCGGTCATCAGCGTAATCAGAGCGCTGCTTAGCGAGAGCAGTAATGCTGTTGCAAGGTCGTAACCCAGCAGCATTTGGAGCGCGAAATTGCCAATGGCGACGCCCGGCGCGGTGATCCGCCCATAAATTACTGAGGCTATCACCATCGCCGCAAAGGGAATGGAAACGGATGGTATAAGGCGCTCGGGACTGATCGCGGAAGCAAACAATCCGCCCAAACAATACAGGCCTGCGAACCCTAAAATCCAAATAACTTTATTTATGGGATAGGTCGGTGAGATTGTGATCCCCAACAGCTGATTTTAAGTGGCAGTTCTAACCGTTTCCAGGAAGTCTTATAAGGGCGGTGTTTACGATATTTTATATTCAAATTAATTATTTTAACTATTTGTATGGTATTGAATTTATTCATTTAATTGAGGTTATGACCGAAAGGCGCCGTTCTATTGTTTTATCTATATGTATCATTATGGTTTTTATGAGCGTGGGATAGGATCGCTATAGTGCTGTAAAAGCCTGTTAAAAAAAGGTTTCCTGGTGGATTGCAATTAATGTAGCGGCGCTGTGAAAGCGTTAGAAAATGGGTCTTTAACGATCGCAAATCGGGAAGCGCTTGCGGCTTGTCGGAGTGCTTTGCGAGTCGGTAAAGCGCGTTACCGTTACCGTTTTTGATCTAAGTCAGATCGATCTATTGCTGCATGATCGATCAAAAGAGGGGGACATTGCGCGCTTTTGATTCGGTATAACCTGGCAACTTTTACTTTGAACCGCTGAGATAGAGACGGCGGCGCCAAGATGTTAGGGCCTGAAGCAAACCCGGACAACCTCAGGATCAATTAACAGCGACTGAACTTTGGATTGTTGCGATCACGTCTTCACGGTCCCCGCGCCTTTTTTAAACCCGGCAACTGATCAAGGCGTCATGACCGGTTAGTCAAAGCCAAAATTCTGCCGTTGCAAAGGGCCTGCTAAACCCGCTAGACCTTGCGGGTAGCGGGCGCCAGTCTGGTATTCAATTTCTAGCACTAAGCTCCGACTCGATCGTGTTGATCATTGAGCGATCTAGGCGGTAAAAGAAAAAGGCGATGGTGCCGAGAATTGCCAGCACGCCTGGGAAAATCGTGAACATCAAGCGGATGCCCATGATGGTGGCCTCGGTTTGAACTTCATTGGCCACAAAGCCATACCAAGCCAGGATATAGCCGGATAAGCCTGCGCCAACCGCGAGGCCCATTTTCTGAGCGAACTGAATACCGGAGAAAATCAAACCGGTGGTGCGTCGACCGGTTTTCCATTCGCCGTAGTCGGCGCTGTCGGCGTACATGGCCCAGACGATGGCTGGCGTCGGACCGTTAATGACCGAGCCAATGCAGTTGACCAAGACCATGGTCCAGTACTGGTCCGCCGGAATGAAAAAGAACCCAATGGAGGCGGCGACATTGCCGATCGACAGGACAATCATCAGAGTCCGTTTTTCAAAGTGAGTTGCAAGGGTTTTTGTGAAGGTAATGCCCACCAGCATGGCCAAAAGGCCCAAAGACATAAAGACGCTGGTTTTGTCGAAATCAAGGCCAAGCAGGTGAAACATCACGCCGCCATCGTCCCCGATAAAGTATTTGAAGTAATACATGGTGCCGCCGCTCCGAACGGCGATCGACATGAGGGTTAAGATACCGGCGATGAACAGGATCAGCCAAGGACCATTGCTCAGAAGCGCTTTGAGGTCGGATTTAACGTTGGTTGTTTGCTTCGGCGGCGGAACGACCCGTTCCTTGGTGAGCGCAAAACTCAGCCAGAAAAAGATGACCGACAAAACTGCAAAAATCGCCATCGTTAATTGAAAGCCCAGCACCTCATCGCCCCCACCCAATAAATCTTTCAAGGGTCGAACAAAGGTGACAATCAGCCAACCTGCGGTGAAGGCGAAGAAAAACCGGTAGCTCGAGACTTTCGTGCGCTCGATCGAAACCGGTGAGATGACGCCCATGAGCGCAGAATATGGCACATTAATCGCGGTATAGGCCAGCATCATCAGCGTGTAGGTCACGTAGGCATAAACCAGTTTCCCAGAATCCGAGAGTTCCGGATTCGCGAACATGACATAACCACACAGCCCGTAGGGAACGGCCATCCAAAGCAGGTAGGGTCTGAATTTGCCCCAGCGACTGTTGGTTCGATCAGCGATGATCCCCATAACGGGATCTGTAATGGCATCAACCAGTTTGGTCACAAGCAGCATGGTGCCGACCGCTGCGGGCGAGAGGCCAAAAATATCGGTGTAGTAGTAGAGTAAAAAAACGTTAAAAGTTTGGAAAAAGAAGTTGGATGCGCCATCGCCTAGGCCGTATCCGACCTTCTCGCGAAAGCTTAGCTGCTCAGTGTTTGCGCTCATAAGAGACACCTTTTGGGTTGTTATTACGCTTTTGTGGTTGCGCTTTCGCCTCGACCAAAGTGATTGCCGCAAAGCGGTTAATCATAGCGACTGGCTCAAAAAAGGGTAGCACAGGCTTCTGTCAGTTTTGAGTTGGATCAGACGAAGTTGGCGGAAGTTACGCCCAAATGGGGCTCAAGAATCCTGGCCAAGGCACATTGGCCTCATCCGGGTGGGTTGTCCCCGCTGCGGGTGTCTTGAATCAACCTGAGTTCATCTGGGGTCAAGGCGCGGCCCGCTCGACGCAAGGAAAAGTAACACACGCAGTTTAAGATTAGGATGGGCCAACAAAGCCAAAAGACGGTTGTATTGAGCGTTCGCATTCAACCTCATCCTCTGGCGGCGGTCGCGGGCCGCAGCAAAAAGGCTGCGCGGTTGCTCGATTAATCGCAACAAGCGTTTAAACGTCTTAACGGCGGACCTGCGCCGAAGGGTCGAGCCCGGACCTCAAAAATTGGCGTAACCACCATCGATCAAAAAGGTTTCAGCGGTATGGTAACTGCTGGCCTGACTCATAATATAAACCGCGATCCCCGCGAAATCTTCCCCAGTTCCCCAGCGCCGCATCGGAATTCTAGGCATGACATTGTCGGTAAATCTGTCCCACGCGAAGGTGGATTCGGTCATGGCGGTTTCGATCCACCCTGGTAGCAAGGTGTGCGCGGTGACCCCAAAGCGGGCATATTCAACCGCCAAGGCCTTGGCCATCGAAATCAAGCCGCCTTTGGTCGCCGCGTAATGTTGGCCCTTGGCTTGACCGGAAATTGCGGCAAGACTTGCGGTGCCAACTAAGCGTCCGAAGGCGTCGCCTTTTTGAGCGCGTTGTTTCATATGTTGTGCGGCGCATCGAAAAACATAAAACACGCCGTTTAGGTTGACGCCGATGATTCGGTCCCATTCGGCTTGGGTCATTTCGTCAAAGGCCGTCGCTCGACCCCCAACGCCGGCATTTGCGAAGCAGCCATCGACTCGCCGTGGATTTTAAGACTTGAAGCAAAGCAGTCCGCAACCGCCGTGGGGTCCGAGACATCGCAAACCTCGGCCGAGACTTTGGGGCCATATTGATGAAGCACCTCGAGGGCTTGGCATTTTTCTCTGGGTTGGTGCCCCAAATCGCAACCTCGCAGCCTTGCGAGGCCAGGCCTTCCGCCATGCCAAGCCCGATGCCACCATTGCCACCGGTAATTAAGGCGACCTTGCCTGTTAAATCAAAAAGGTTCTGAAGCATTGGGTTTCTCCTTAAGCAAGATGAGTTGTAATGCGACCGAGGCCGCAGATGCCAAGCTAAAACCGACCGCGATTGGGTTCATGGCAAGGCGCGTTCAGGATCGTTCAACCTAGCCTTGCTTCGAGTGCAGCGGGGCCGTGTCTCCGCAGTTATGTCACAATAGGGCGCTCAAAGATATGAATAAAGTAGGCCCTATGATGAGGCGTTTTCTCGAAGTCATTGGCTTCAAGGTGTCGGTCATGACATTGATCAGTCAAGCGGTGTGTCCGGTTTTAAGTTGCGGCGTCAGCAAGACGCCTTCGAGGGCGGTGTGATGACCGCGATGTCGCCCCAAGTGATCCTCTTGATGGGTGTTATGGGGTCCGGAAAAACCACGATCGGTGAATTGTTGGCCGAGCGGCTCAATTGGTCCTTTGTCGATGCCGACGATTATCACCCGCCAAACAATGTCGAAAAAATGGCCCGTGGTGCGCCTTTAACCGATGCGGATCGGCTGCCGTGGCTTAGGACCTTGAGCACGGTTATTGACGGCTGGCTGTCGACGGCGGGCGCGGCGCTTGAACTGCCCGCCCGCGCCGCGCGCCAAGATGCTGGCGTGGTGCTCGCGTGCTCGGCATTGAAGCACGAATACCGCGAGATCTTGGTCGGCCAAAAGCTCGGGGTCCGTGTGGTTTTTCTCAAAGGCTCTGAAGCGCTGCTGCAGGCGCGGTTGTTGGCGCGGCAGCATGCCTTCATGCCGCCAGAGCTGCTGCAAAGCCAGCTGGCAACGCTTGAGGCCCCCATCGATGCCTTGACGGTCGACATTGCCGCCTCGCCAGAGGCATTGGTTGATCAAATTAGGGCATCACTTTTCGATTGAGGCTGACGCCGCGCCTCGAGTGAGCGGGAGATTCCCGAGCGGTAGCCCTAAGTCCTTCGGTCTTGTACCATCTAAGCAAGTCAAAAAAGGGGTTATAGAATGGGAATGATTGATGTTGTTTCGGTGTTGTCTGAAATGCCGACGCTCCTGAAACTCAAAAAAGGCATGGTCCCTCGTCCGGCATCCGTTGCCGATTGCTTTGGCGCGCGGGTTGAGGCCAATGCGCATCGGTTCGGGCATCGCTCCGCGATTGTGTTTGAAGGCCAGGAGGTCACCTGGTCGGAGTTCAATGCCCTGGCGAATCAATATGCGCACTACTTGAAAAGCCAAGGCGTGCAGCGCGGCGACACCGTGAGTGTGATCATGGAAAACCGAATCGAATTTTGGCGTTGCTGGTCGGTGTTAATAAAATAGGCGTGACCGCGGGCCTCATCAATACCAACTTAACCGGCAAGCCCTTAATCCACTGTATTACCGTGACCAACTCAAAGAAGTGTATTTTTGGCAGTGAGGTGTCAGGCGCACTGAACGAGATTAAAGCGGAACTGGATCTTACTGAAGGCGAAGACTATTTTGAGATAGCGGATAGTGGGCTCGACCCAGCAAGCAACTGGGCGAAGGATTTGGCTGAAGGCGCCGCCGGAGCAAGCGTTGAAAACCCAGAAGAAACCAGCCTCATAACCTTGGGCGAAATTGCGCTGTACATCTTTACCTCGGGCACAACCGGTCTGCCGAAAGCGGCGGTCCTATCTAATCGCCGCTATCTCACCAGTGCCGACATGGCTGCCATGGCCGGGTTTAAGTGCACCGAAAAAGACCGGATGTATATTTGCCTGCCGCTGTATCACGGAACGGGACTGATGGTCGGTGCGGGCGCTGCAATGGTCTCGGGCGCCAGCATGTTCATCCGTCGAAAGTTTTCAGCCTCGAATTTTCTGCCTGAGGTACGAGCGCATGGCTGCACCTTGTTTGTCTATATCGGCGAGTTGTGTCGGTACTTGTCGAACACCGAGGTGCAAACGGGTGATCATAAAAACCCACTGCGCTCGATGATGGGTAATGGCATGCGTCCGGATGTCTGGCTTGGCTTTAAAAAGCGCTTTGGCATCAAAAGAGTCGCGGAGTTCTATGGCGCCTCTGAAGGCAATGTTGCGTTCGCGAATTTAATGAATCGAGATTGCACTGTTGGGATGACGTCGGCAGAGGTGGCGCTGGTTGAATACGATGTTGATAACGACGAAATCGTTCGGGACGCGGCGGGTCACTGCGTGCTCGTCCAGGCGGGAGAGCCGGGATTGTTGCTCGGAAAAATAACCAAAGACACCGTGTTCGAGGGCTATACCGATCCTGAAGCCACCGAAAAGAAAATTGTGCGATCGGCCCTTGAAACCGACGATGAATGGTTTAACTCGGGTGACCTGATGCGAACGGTTGATGTCGGCTTTACGCTTGGGTATCCGCATTACCAGTTTGTCGACCGGATCGGCGATACCTTTCGCTGGAAATCTGAAAACGTTTCCACCAACGAGGTCGGTGAGATCATCAACGGGTTTGACCAGATCAAGTTTTGTAATGTCTTTGGCGTTGAGATCCCCGGTGCCGACGGCCGTGCGGGGATGGCGGCTGTGACGTTGCAGGACGGGGCGACTGCGCTCGATCTGGAAGCGTTTTCAACCTTTCTGCGGGCAGAGTTGCCGGCCTACGCGGTGCCGCTGTTTGTTCGAATTCAACCCGATATTGATGTGACCGGAACCTTCAAAATGGTGAAGGGTGAATTGCGTAAGCAGGCCTATGATGTTCGAGCCTTTGAAGACCCTGTTTATGCCTTGTTGCCAGGCAGTCAGGGCTACGCCCCGTTCGACGTTGCAATGCTTGAGAAAATTGAAGCTCGGGAAGCTGGGTTTTAAGGTTAAGCATTGGCTGCGGCGCAGTTCTCTGACTTGAATTCAAAAGCCCCAGGCAATCAAAACGGCGCGCTGCTGCCTCAGCCCGCTGTCGTAGGGATCGAACGGATTTGGCGAGGGCTGTGGGCGCTGAATTTGGACTGGTCGACGCCCGCGAATTAGAGGAGGATGTTGGAAACGATTATCAGCGAGGGGTACGCATGACAGATTGGGCCTTTCTTTCCGCAACGGAATTGGCAGCACAGATCAGAGGCGGGGCAATCAGCTCAGTTGCCTTAACCGATTATTTTATCGATCGTATTGAGCGCTTGGATGGTGAGATTAATGCCGTGGTCGTCCGCACCTTCGAGGCCGCTCGGGCCGCGGCCATTGTCGCCGATCAGTCGGCGGCCGAGGGCCAGTGGCTAGGCCCTTTGCATGGCGTGCCGATGACCATAAAAGAATCCTACGTGCTTGCCGACACGCCTACCACGTGGGGTTTGGCGCGGTTTCGCAACAACCTGGCAAACCAAGATGGCCTGATTGTCGATCGATTCAAACAAGCCGGCGCCCATTTTCTAGGGAAGACCAACGTGCCGGTCGATCTGGCGGATTTTCAAAGTTACAACCCGATCTATGGCGTAACCGGTAACCCTTGGGATGTGACCCGAACCCCGGGCGGCTCGTCAGGGGGCAGCGCGGCGGCCTTGGCCGCTGGGTTTTCGGCCTTGGAAGCCGGGTCCGATATTGGTGGCTCGATTCGTAACCCGGCGCATTTTTGCGGTGTTTACGGGCATAAGCCGACCTATGGGTTGGTGCCCATGCAGGGCCACGAATTACTCTCAGGACTCCCCGAGGGGGATCTTTCGGTGTGCGGGCCGTTGGCTCGCAGCGCGGCCGACTTAAGACTTGCCCTGTCCATTATGGCTGGGCCCGGACAGCGAAAGGCCAAGGGTTGGCAGCTGTCGTTGAAGCCTGCGGTGAAAAAAGCCCTGTCAGACTTTAAAGTGGTCGTTTGGGCAACGGATGCGGTTGCGCCGGTCAGTGCGGCGGTATCATCCCGCGCGCTGGCGGTTGGCGCTGAGCTGGAAGCCGCCGGTGCCACGGTCTCCTATACGGCGCGTCCGGATTTTGATCCGGTGAGGGCGCATGAAAACTACCAAACTTTATTGAATTCGGCGATGACCTCCGGGATGGATGCCGAAGGTGTGGCCCGCATGCAACATCGAGCAAATAACCTGGATGAAGGCGATCACAGTCGGGCCGCCTTCATTACCCGCGCGGCGGTGCTCTCGCACCGGGATTGGATTCGTGCAAATGGACAGCGTGAAAAGCTCAGGGCGGCTTGGGATGACTTCTTTGACGCCTGGGATATCGTTGTTTGTCCGCAGATGGCGAGCACGGCCTTTGTCCATGATCATCAGCCATTTGGGCAGCGCACGTTGGCAATCGATGGGGTTGATCAAGGGTATTTTGAGCAATTGTTTTGGGCGGGGCTCGCGGTCAATGCCTACCTGCCGAGCACGGTTTTCCCAACGGGGCTTGCTGACGATGGGTTGCCCATTGGGCTTCAGGCCATGGGTGGGCCTTTCTGTGATTTTGAAACCATTGGCTTTACCGAGTTGCTGGCCGAGCGCCTAGGCGGATTTCAAGCGCCGACCCACTTGATCTAGAAGGTTTCTGAGGGGCGTATCACGGCGGCTGAACCTAAAAGGCTTCGCTCGGCTAGGAAATCAATCAGGGTTGCGCAACTGGATTCAAAATCATCAGAGCTGACGGTCTGGTTAAAAAACGCGTGCGCTCGACCGGGATAGATTTTCAGGGTCACCGTGACGTTCTGATTTTGCAGCGCGGCCGCGTAACCTTTGACCTTATCGACGGGTACCAGCTGGTCGTGGTCTCCATGCAGAATCAGGGTGTCAGGATGACCCGGTTCGATGTGTGGCATGGGGTCCAGCGCGCTGAGTTTGGCCAGGCCGCGGGTTGAAAACTTTTGCTGCTGGCTATAGCCTTGGTAAGCGGCTTGATCAATCGGAAAGTTCACTGCCGGGTTAAGTAGTAGCAGTGCGGCGGGCTTGAGAGCCTGTGGTGTCTGAGGCCCATTGGGGTGCGCCCCGGTTGCAATCCACGCCGCCAAATGGCCACCGGCTGAACCCCCGCCAACACAGACCCGCGCGAGATCAACGCCGAGGCAATCGGCTGATTGGCTGATCTGGTCCATAAGCGCGAACCCATCTTCCATCGCCTCTAACACCGTGCTGCGGTCTCGGCTTTTAATGCGATATTCCGGCAGGATAACCACCGCGCCCTGCGCGCGCAGGCGGTCGGCAAACGGTGCAAATTGCCAAACGCTTCCGACGCGCCAGGCGCCGCCGAAAAAGAGCACGACGCAAGGCCTTCGGTCGGTGGCTTGCCAATTGGGTGGTTTGTAAATGAGCGCGCGCAAGGGGCGCTGACCCGCTCGCTGGAGCCAAGTCACGGTCTCTGATGGCGGGTAGAGCGCCTGAAAATGCCCTTTAAACCGGTCAAGCCGTAAAGCACGCTGCAGCGCCCGATAGCCGACGGTCGCGAGCAGTAGGATGAGGCTTGTCCAGAAAAGGTAGCTCATACCAAGGGGGCTGAAACCGCCGGAGTGCGATTCAGTGTCTGCTGCACTAGATTGTGGCGCTCGCCGGGTCCTGGCACTGTAACCCGCTGCGGGCTTATGGGTTCAAAGGCAATGGGCACGGTATCGATCGGCTTCCTTAATGGGGATGAACGCGAACCGGTAATTCAGTGATGCCGCGGACAAAGCTGGATCGCAGGCGTTTGGGCGTGCCGACAATTTCAACGAACTGAAAGCGTTTAAGAATTTCTTCCCAAACAACCTGATAGTTGCATTTCCGCCAATCGGTTGCCCATACAGCGATGAATGCCAAAGCCAAATGACACGTGTTGACGTGCATTGGCGCGGTCAATGATGAGTTTGTCTGGGTTGTCGAAAACGGCTGTGTCGCGATTACCTGACACGTACCACATCAATACCTTGTCGCCTTTCTTAATGGTCTTGCCCTGCAGCTCAACATCTTCTAATGCGGTTCTTCGCATGTGAGTCAGCGGGGTCTGCCAGCGAATGATTTCAGCGACCATGTTGGGAATAAGGTCGACGTTTTCACGCAGCTTGTCGTACTCGGCTGGGTTTTGGTTTAACGCCAGTACGCCACCGCTAATAGAGTTGCGCGTGGTGTCATTGCCGCCGACGATGAGCAGAATAAGATTGCCAAGGAATTCTAGCGGCGCCATGTTTTTGGTGTTTTCGCCATGGGCGAGCATCGAGATCAGGTCTGATCCGGGCTCGCTTTGCGCCGCACGCTCATTCCACAGCCGGGTAAAGTAAGCCAAGCACGCCAATAATTCATCGCGTCGTTGCTCGGCGGTGTCGACGATTCCAGTGCCGGGTGGGGCGGTCGCGACATCGGACCAGCGGGTCAGTTTTCGGCGGTCCTCGAATGGGAAGTCGAACAAGGTCGCGAGCATTTGGGTTGTCAGTTCAATCGATACCCGGTCAACCCAGTCAAAGGTTTCACCAACGGGCAAGTTATCGAGAATTTCGCCAGCGCGGTGGCGAATGGTGCCTTCAAGTTTCGCCAAGTTTGGGGGTGCTACCACGCCGCTAACGGTTGCCCGTTGCAGATCATGTTTGGGCGGGTCCATGGCGATAAACATTCGGAAACGCAATTAAGCTGGCATGGCATCTTCCGGGGTATCTGAGGCCCTATCGTGATGCCGTGCGCCGATGAAAACATCTGATGATTCTTGTCAACAAACATAATGTCTTCAAATTTTGTGATCGACCAGTAGCGCCCAAAACCCGGTAGCTCGTTTAGGTGAACCGGGTCTTCTTTTCGGAGTCGCTCAAAATGGGCAAATTGAATGTCTTCTTGGAAGAGACGACCATCGATCATATTGATTTCCTCGATCGGCACGCTATAAGGATCGCGTATGATCGGCGGTGGGTTACTGGACAGGAATGGGCTCATTAGCGGGGCTGGCTTTTCGGTCTCGATGGATTTTGACGTGTCGCTCATGATACTGGGCCCCATTGAAGGTTGCGGAGATTGTTCGCAAAACGTTAGCAGAAAAGCAGATAGACCCCAACGAGGAATCGAAGCGGTGATGCCTGGCCATCAGCTTGGCTGAATACACTGAAATTCACATTTCCAGAGGATAGACTTGCGACTTTTCTGCAAGGAAGGACCCATGTTTGAAGCCCTTGATATCGATTTAGGCGGTCAGTGGATCCGAGGCAAGCTTTGGGGCCCGATAACGGGACTACCCACCATCGCGCTGCATGGTTACTTAGACAATGCCAATAGTTTTGATGAACTGGCGCCACTGCTGCGCAATCACCGCATTTTCGCCATGGACTTTGCCGGGCATGGTGCGTCCAATCATCGCGGGCCCCACGAGCTTTACGCCGGCTTGCTGGATATTCGAGATGTCTTGGCGGTCGCCGACCATTTTGGTTGGCCCCAATTTCATTTGCTGGGCATTCAATGGGCGCGGAAATTGGATCTCAGATTGCCGGTTTATTTCCAGACCGGGTTTCCTCCTTGGTTTGTATTGATGGGTTTTGCAGCACGGATGTCGTGTCTGTCACGCTCGAGCACTTAGCCTCATCCGTCTCGGCGTCGTTTAAGAAAGGCGCGCGGTTAAAAGTTTTCCCAACACTTGCGGCGATGAGCACCCGGTTGTCCGCGGCCACCGGGCAAAGCGCATCCTCTGCTGAGGCGATTGTTGCGCGCGGGCACAGGGTTGTCGACGGCGGATTTACCTGGTGCACAGATCCTAGGATTAAAGGCTCGGGACCGTTGGAATTAACGCGGGACCAATTACAACAATTGATTCAGCAAATCACCGCGCCGACCTTGATGATTGTGGCGGACCTGGCCAATGATTGGCTACAGCGATCACTGGATGTCGTGATGACAACCGAGCAACCCCTGCTGACAGTTGTGCATGTGCCGGGCCATCATCACCTGCACATGCAGGACGAGTGTGCCGCGGTTGCCAATCTGATTGAGCGATTCGCCGCCGGCGAATCCTTGATGAATCAGTCGCTATCCGCGGATGGTTACCGGCAGCTCACGGATGCCGTGCACAAAACTTGAGGTTAAGAGCAGCGGATCACCCGTGACTTCGATTTTCGAAAAGCGCTTATTGATTTCTTCCCACATCACATTGAGTTGCATTTCGGCCAAACGGTTACCAACGCAGCGATGGATCCCATACCCAAAAGCGGTGTGGTTCCTCGGGTTGGGTCGGTCAATAATGAATTCATCGGCGCGGTCAATATAGGACTCGTCTCGATTGCCCGAGATGTACCACATCGCAAGCCGATCCCCTTTTTTAATGTGCTTGCCGCCCAGTTCGGTATCGACCAAGGCCGTGCGCGCCATATGGGCGAGCGGCGTTTGCCAGCGAATAATCTCGGGCACCATCTTCGGTATGAGGCCCGGGTTCTGAAGTAATTTTTCGTATTGCGCCGGGTATTTGTTGAGCGCCAAGACCCCGCCTGAAATCGAGTTACGGGTGGTATCGTTGCCGCCGACTATCAGCAAGATAATATTACCCAGAAGCTCCTGGGGCGACATGTCTTTGGTGGACTCGTCATGGGCGAGCATGGAAATTAAATCAAATTTTGGGGGCTCTTTTTTACGCGCCTCATAAAATTCAGTGAAGTAGGCGAGGCAGGCAAATAGTTCTTGGAAGCCTTGCTCGGGGGTTTCAAAGAATTCTGGATCCCCCAGGTTTTGGACCGTGTCAGACCAATGCACCAGCTTCAGGCGATCTTCTTGGGGCACATCGAACAGCGTTGCGAGCATCTGCCCCGTCAGCTCTACCGAGACGTGCTTGACCCAGTTGAACTCTTCGTTAATGGGGAGCTCGTCTAGAATTTGCCCTGCCCGTTGCCGGATTAAGGGCTCGAGTTCGGCAAGGTTCCTTGGGATGAACATGGGGGTCACAACTTTACGTTGCTTATCATGTTTCGGTGGGTCTTCTTGAATGAACATCGGTAAGGCGAAGGCGTCATCGTCTTCTCGGGCGATACCGCCTAGGGTGATGCCGCCAAGACGCTGTTGTGATGAAAACAGTTCGTGGTGCTTATCAACGGTCATGATGTCGTCGTAGCGCGTCACCGACCAATAGGGGCCAACCAGACTGTGCTCGTGATAGTGCACGGGGTCCTCTTTTCGAAGCCGCGCAAAATGATCCCACAAGGTGTCGCTGGCAAAGAGCGCGGGATGGGATGGATCGAGTCTGTCGAGCGGAATGTCGGCAGCCGGGTAGTGCGGATCAATCGCCCAGGCATCTTGTAGCTCTTTGTTCGAAACCGTTAGATCGCCCCCGCGTAACCGCTCGGACAAGCCATTTCTGTTTTGATCGTCTGGGTTTAAATATTGATTGTTCATTTGGGTTGCTCGTTGTGAGGGATGCTGGTTTTGATCGTTCTTGCGCCATGCGCCAGGCTTTGCTGCATTGCCAAGGGTTAAGCACATTAGAGAGCCCTGGCTGCCGCCTGTCAACGAAGCTGAGCTGATTTCAGCGGATGGCTGGAAAGGCTGAATGGGGGCGCTCTGGTTTGTTTTGTGTGCGCGCAAGCCGCCGGCGTTGTCGAGATTGCCGGCCTGGCCTCTCGCCAATAAATGCCATCAGCATCGTAAGGATATTCATCTTGCCGGCGCAATGCGCGCAATTAGTGCAGGCAATGATCGTCGCGGGATACGCCGGGAAATGGCTTTCAAAGTGCGGTCTAAATTGAAGTAGGTGATCGAGTGATATCATTTGCAGCGGCAGCTGCAAATGGGATACTAAGCAGAGTTTGTCGATCGTGGCGAGCGGGTTTTAACCAAGTTGTGGAGGAAGAGACAATGTCGATTGAAGATTTTCGGGTAGAAACCCGAGCCTGGATCGAGGCAAATTGTCCTGAGGGCGCTCGCGGGCCAGGCCAGATTCCTTTCGGCAGTAGCCAAGTGCCCTTGTCTGCAGAGGTCGCGGCTTGGTTGCAAGCAATGGTATCTCGAGGTTGGACCGTCCCGACCTGGCCCAAGGAATATGGTGGCGCTGGGCTCGAGCGACCCGAGTACGAGGTGCTGATCGATGAACTCAAGCGCGCAGGCGCTCGCACGCCGCTGACCGGTCGCGGCGTCAACTATATCGGGCCGACCATTTTGGAATTCGGTACCGAGGCGCAAAAGGCGAAATGGTTGCCCATCTGCGCGCGCGGCGAAGGTGCCTGGGCGATGGGTTATTCTGAGCCTGGCGCGGGCTCGGATCTTGCGAGCCTCAGTACGCGTGCGGTCAAAGAAGGCGATCATTATCGGATCAATGGCTCAAAGATGTGGACCAGCGACGCCACCCTTTGTGATTATATTTTTGTTCTGGTGCGCACCTCGCCCGAAAAGCCAAAACACGAAGGCATCAGCCTGATGCTGGTGGACATGCACCAAGCCGGGGTTAAAGTCTCGCCCATTCAATTGATTTCGGGCGCCTCGCCTTTTTGTGAAACCCATTTTGATGATGCGGTGGTGCCCGTTGATGACGTCATTGGCGGGGTTGACCGAGGTTGGACCGTCGGCAAACGGTTATTGCAATTTGAACGCTCAACCCATGCGGGCATCAATATCTCCGGATCCCAAGGCGGGCGGTCTGAAAAAAGTCAAATGCCAGAATTAATTGCACGGTATGTGCCGAAAAATGCAGGCAAGCTAACCGACCCGGCTTTACGGCGTTGGCTCACTGAATTTGAAATGAATTCTCATGCGCAGCGCATTACCCAGCGCCGGGCCATTGAAGAACTCAGCTCGCGGGCGCCAGGGTTTACCTCCTCCGCGGTGAAGCTCACCAATGCCTTGAATATTCAAGATGGTGATGAGTTGTTGGTCGCTGCAATGGGGTCTCAGGGTTTTCGATGGGATCCGGAAACGGCCGATGTTGAGGAGCGCTTGGCTTTGCAAAAGTGGCTTTACCAGAAATCCTTAACCATCGCCGGTGGGACCAAGGAAGTGCAGCTCAATATCATTGCCAAGCGCGTGTTGGGGTTGCCAGATTGAATGGGCCCTGCAGCGCTGGGTTTTATTCGGCTGGTTTGGGTCGCGCGGTTTTGATAGCACGACCTCAATGGCACTCGTTTTGGGCCTGAGACGCGACTCGAGTCGAGCCGACGATAATTGAAACAGTAATCCCGAAAGCAGCAACCACTGAACCCGCAACAACAGGACACAGCATGATCGAGACAAAAGCGATTTTTATTACCGGCGGCGCCGGCGGTATGGGGCTCGCGACCGGGCAGCGGTTTGCGCAGGCCGGTTGGCGCGTGGGCTTGTTCGATCTTGATGCCGCGGCGCTGGCGGCGGCCAAAGCGGAAATTGGGTCGGATGCTGTGATGACGGGAACCTTAGATGTCACCGACGCCGAAGCCTTTTCTAAGGCGGTCGCCGCGTTTTCCGCCTGGAGCGGGGGCCGAATGGATATCTTGTTCAATAATGCTGGGATTGCGCCGGGCGGCCTGCTCGAGGATATGTCGGAGGCCACCATTCGCGCCATTATCGAGGTCAATGTTTTTGGCGTGATCCATGGCATTCGGGCAGCACTGCCGCTCTTGAAAGCGACCGACAACGCTTTGTGCATGAGCACCTCGTCATCGGTTGCAACCTTCGGTCATGCCATGCGGGCGGTTTATACGGCCAGCAAGTTCGCGGTCAAGGGGCTCACCGAAGCGCTGTCGTTAGAGCTTGAGCAATACGGGATTCGAACAGCGGATGTATTGCCTGGCTGTATCGATACCCCCATGCTTCGCAATGAAACGGCCAAAGGCTCGGGGCGGCCTTTTGAGCTGTCGATGCTGGATCGTCTGCCAACCTCTGGCGCCTATCGGTTGATGCCAGCGTCCGCCATTGCCGATGCGGTTTGGGCCGCGTATCACGATAGCGACCCGATACACTTTTATGTGCCCGAAGAAGTTGGCGACACCGATCGCGTCAAAGCCACTGATATTCAAGCGGCCCGATCTGAAATCAAAGATTTTCTGTTTCGGGGTCGGTGAGGCGCTCAGCTCAGCGCCCGGTTATTTGCCGAGGCTGAATTAAGCCAGGCCGAAAGTGGTTTTGATGCCGTCGATCACGAACTCGATCGCCAGCGCCCCGAGGAGTAACCCAAAAACCCGTTGAATGGCGCCGATCACCGAGGTGGGCAGTGCCTTGGCCACTTTCGAGGATAACCACAGGGATGCGGCGGCCATCGCCAGGACCATTACGATCGGTAGAAACCCAACGATCTGCTGTTCCAGATTGGCATCAATCTTTTCCTGCATCAGCATGGTGATGGCAATAGCGCCCGGGCCCGAGATGAGGGGGATTGCGATCGGAAAGGTCGCTAAAGAGGACAGCGCGCTATCGCGCATGGCCTTATCCATAGTGTCTTGTCGCTGTTCTTGTCGTTGTTCAAATAACATTTGATAAGCGATCACAATCAAAAACAACCCGCCAATGATTTTGAAAGAATCAATGCTGATGCCCATGTAATACAAGATGGTGCTGCCAAAGCACCAAAATGCCAGCAGGACAAAAAAGGCGGTGAATCCACTGCGCAGCGTGAGTTGCATGACTTCGGCTTTGGACAGTCCTTTCGTGAAGGGGGCGAAGATGGGCAACAGCCCAACCGGGTCGATCGCGACAAAGATGAGGATGAAGTTTTCGATAAAAAGATTTAACACCACAGGGGCTCCGAATCGCGTGGAGCGGCATTTAATCTGGAAGTGGGTAAGGGGTCAACTGCTGTCTCTGATTAACGACCGAAAGTTGGGCAATGATCGCACAATCAGTCAGTTATGAGCGGCAATCAAGGCCGACCATCGAGCCTTCTTCCCGCCAGGCTTTCATGCGACTAAAGAACGGAATGGGGCCTTTGCCATAGCTACTGTTTTGCGAGCTCCTAGGATTGGGTTGGCCCTCGTTGTTGTAGTAGCCCGGGGTGCATTCGGCCTGGAAGGACTCGCTGATGCGCGAAAGCTGCACAATCTCTGCGACCCATGCATCTTCGGCTGCCTGGCTGGGCTGAATGTCAGCAATGCCCTCGCTCAGGCAGCGATCAATAATGTAAGTCATATGCTGCGCTGATTCATCCATCGCGTGTGGGAAGCTGGTGGTAAAGCCGCTTTGGGCGGTGCTCATAAAAAACACGTTCGGAAACCCGCGGCTGTGCAGTCCGTGCAGGGTTCGAACGCCCTGGGCCCATTTTTTGCTGAGGGTTAGGCCTTCTGTGCCGGTTAGGTCGTATCCTGCGCGGCGCGTGTACTCGGTGCCGACTTCAAAGCCCGTCGCAAAAATAACGCAGTCAAGGTCATAGGTTTTACCGAGTGCCACAACCCCAGTTTCGGTCATGCCGGCAACGCCTTGGCCTTGGGTGTCGATGAGATTGACGCTTGCGCGATTAAAGGTTTGAAGATAGCTGTCGTGAAAGCAGGGGCGTTTACAGAACTGCCGGTAATAGGGTTTTAAGGCTTCGGCAGTGATTGGATCATCGACGAGGTCATCGACCCGAGCGCGGATCTGCTGCATCTTTTGGAAATCCGCCAATTCCATTAGGCCGGGAATCTCGGCTGGGTCGATGCCCTTGCCGCGATAATTCGCCATAGAGATCAGGTTTCGAATAATCTCGGTCCAGCCGTCCATGACCAGATCTTCTTCAACAATGCGCCCCGACGTGAGCGCATTGAAATTTTCCATCCGCGCTTTTTGCCAGCCTTTGGTCAGCGTCCTTTCCCAATCAGGATCCGTCGGGCGGTTCGCGCGAACATCGATCGAAGAGGGCGTGCGCTGAAAAACATACAGTTGCTTGGCCGACGCGCCCAGATGTGGGATGCATTGCACAGCGCTGGCGCCGGTGCCAATAATGCCCACCCGCTTATCTTTCAGGTTGGTTAAGTTGCCGTAGGAGTCGCCGCCAGTGTAGTTGTAGTCCCAGCGGCTAGTATGAAACGTGTGGCCCTTGTAGTCGTTTATGCCCTTTATACCCGGAAGTTTAGGTCGGCTCAGCGGACCGTTGGCCATAGCCACATAGCGTGCGCGCATTTTGTCGCCACGGTCAGTTTCAATAATCCCAGCGGCCCTGAGACTCATCCCAGTCTGTGGAGGTGACCAATGTTTGCAGAAGCGCGCCATCGTGCAGCGCGTATTTCTTGGCAATCACGTGGCAGTACTCTAGGGTTTCCGGTGCGTTGGTATATTTTTGCTTTGGCACAAATCCGGTGTTTTCTAACAGCGGGAAATACACGTAAGACTCAATGTCGCAGGACGCACCTGGATAGCGGTTCCAATACCAAGTGCCACCGAAGTCGCTGCCTTTTTCGATAATGCGAACACTTTTAATGCCCGCTTCTTTTAGCCGAGCCCCGGAGATGAGACCGCCAAAGCCGCCGCCGATGATAACAACGTCAACGGCGTCGGTGAGCGCGGTTCTGGATTCGAGCGTCTCCGCATAGGGGTCGTCGATGTAATTCGAAAAGTCGCCTTCGATACCCAGGTATTGTTGATTGCCATCGACCCGGATTCGTTTGTCCCGTTCCCGCCGATATTTAGCCCGCAAGGCATCGGGATCGAAGTTTAAAATGGTCGCAGCGTCTAGGGCGTCGGTCATGGTAATTAAAATACTGAACTGGAACGCAAAGTAAAGCATAAAACCGAAGGTTGCGCCTCGGCGACGGGTGGGTGGTTTCAGCCGGCAACGGGCCTTGTGATGGGGTGGTTGAGCGCGGCGGTGGGCGAGATGGTGGGCGCCTGGCTTGTCAGACGAGGTGTCTTGCGGCAATGGGTCACGCTGCCGTGACGTAAAACCGCGTCCGCCGGAATAGCCAGCTTGGAATGCGATAATCGAGACTGTGACCTTGTTATCCGATCGATTGCTCAAATGTGCACGCGCCGGCTGCCGCAGTGCTTTGCCTGCAACGACCATGGACCTCGTGGTGCGGCATTTGCCTAAAGGCGCGGCCTAACGATCAAAAATCTGAAATGTTTCGGGTCGCATAGGGTTTGGCGCTGATCAGTTACAGTGCGACAGGACTTTTCATTTTGCTGGTTAAAAGGGTTGGCTTATTGCCGTAGACGCCGGGCCTGCGCGTTTTTTAACCGGGCAATGCGCGAGCAGTTTCGGTCACACGGTTTTAACCCGTTCTTAAATGCTTGCGATCAAACCCGAATCTAAAGGTTTGAGGCATCCGTCGTCCTCGCGAGGCTTTTGGGCGCACATATGCCAGACGTACCGCTCTTGAGTCGTCTATTTGCAATCGGATGCGCCGCAAACGGGTTATTACCTTTGGTCTGCGATTGTTGTGACGGCCCCGATGCCGATGGCCGCCGCATCTGGAAAATGCTCGCCCTGTTTCAAACAATTCTAAAGGTATTTATCAAGGTAAAATTTTTGTTGATAAAAAGCGACGGGCACTGAAAAACATTGCGCCTGACTAAAGCAGCAGTTCGCCGCGACCAACTAAAATAGCGCGCCCGGTCAGCAAGACCCGCGCCTCAATAACTTCAACCGTTAAACTGCCGCCCCGTTTGGATCGTTGGGCGGCTCGCAAATGATGCTTGTTCAGATGCCGCGCCCAATAAGGGCCCAGACAGCAGTGGGCCGAGCCGGTGACGGGGTCTTCATTAACCCCTGTGGCGGGTGCAAAAAACCGTGACACAAAATCTAGATCGGGCTCCGCCGCTTCAGCGGTCACGATAAAGCCTCGCGTTGCAACGGCTGCCAGTGCCGAGAAGTTGGGGGTGAGCGACTGCACTTGTTCGGCGCTCGCCACCTGAATCAGGTAGTCAAATTTTGATTGGCCGAAGTACACAGGGTCGGTGATGCCAAGATGTTCAAGAATGAAATCATTCTGGGGCACGGGGGTCGGTGGGGTTGCTGGAAAATCCAAGCGGATGCCGTCTGCGGTTTGCTCACAGGTTAGCGCGCCGCTTGCTGAGGAGAAGGTGATGACGCCGCTTTGGGGTTGATCGATGGCCGTAAAAAGCGCGTGGGCGCTGGCTAAGGTTGCGTGACCACACAGATCAACTTCGGTCGTGGGCGTGAACCAACGCAGGGTGGTTGAACCCGGGCCTTGGTGCACAAAAGCGGTTTCAGAAAGGTTCATCTCCGCGGCAATCTTTTGCATGAGGTCGTTTGGGATGGGCGTTGACAACACGTACACCGCGGCCGGATTCCCAGAAAAGGCGCGATCGGTAAACGCATCGATCAGAAAGTAAGGAAGCTTCATGTCTCGCGATCCAATATTGTGGGATAACCCTCAGTGTAAGGTTAACGCTGAAAACAACAAACCTTGAAGCCGATGCCGGGCGCGACGCCGGCTCGCCGACTGGCGCGGAAACGCAAGCTGCAGAGAGTCCTAGGGGGCTTAATCCTGTTGCATTGACCAGGTTTTACTGGTGTGTCGCGCCCGGCCCTATTTTGAGAGTTCGAGGTCAAATTTTTGGTTCGGCAGTGATCGCTTGACCTTGGGTTGATCTTGGTTGGTTGGATAATTTACCGCTAAAGCAACTTGGAGTTGAGCCCTTAGGATGATCTCCGGGTGCGTTATGAGGTGTTTAAACAGCTGGATTCAAAGCAGGCGCGGCAAAGGGCGCTGAGGGAAAGGCAACGTCGATCGCCAACGACCCAGGCCTTAAAAGCCTGGCTGGGCATAAAGTGCAGCCCTGGCTCCGCAGTGACTAAGCCGTGCTTGTAGCTTCAACCGGCTCGCCAAGGGCTTTGGCTCTTTCCAACCGACTGGCCTCATCCTTTGGTAGATAGCGCCAAGCGGCCAGCAACAGTAATGTCGCGGGGATAAAAATCAACAGCCCGGTGGCAATGGCGGTTTGCAGTGAGGCCGCGGAGTTCATACCGGTTGCGGCATAGGTGTCGGACAATTGCCCGATAAAATAGGGGCCCATGGCCAAACCGATCATGGTGTTCATCAAAATGTAGTAAGCGCCTGCGATGGCGCGCATTCGCGGCATGACCAAGTCTGATGCCGTCGATGGCGGGATGCCGGGCCAGGAAGCGCTAAAGAGATGGTGTAAAAAATTGAGCGCAAACGCCCACATCAAAGACTCGGTGTAGACCATCCAGAGCACCAGGGGCGCCGTGCCAGCAATCGCGATAAAGCCAACAATTAGGCGACCAGCCGGGTGTTTCTGCTTGGCCCAGTCCGCAACAACGCCGCCGAGGGTTACGCCGAGCAGGCCGCCCACCGCGCTGCCGAGGCCAATGTACATGCCCACTTCCCCTGGGGAGGTATCGTGCAACCGAAGCAGCAAGGGTGCGGTCCAATAGCCGATGCCGTAGGTTACAAAGGATATGCTGGGGAAGGCTAAGGTGATCAGTATTAGGGCTTTGGATTTAAAGATCATTCCGAAAGTCGCCGGGTCGCGATGTTTCAGCGATTGTGCCCACGAGAAGGTCACGTAAATACCGATACCCAGGGCCACCCATTGTGGAATATTGCCGGTGATGCGCATGAGCCCGCCGGCAACCAGCACAATGAGCAGCGCGGCCAGCGCGTTCATCCCAAGGGATGCCCCGGCCCGTTTCAAGCCCCAAAGATTAAACACAGGCAACATGCTAGCCATTTCTGTGCCCAGCAGGTGCCAAGGCGCGGGATGCTTTGGCGCGATTAGGTTTTCAGACTCACCCCGCACGGGCTCGCGCAAGGTGCGGACCCAGATGGCCATAAAAATGCCAGGAATGCCGACGGCCAAGAACGCCGCTTGCCAACCTTTGATGCCGAACGGCGCCTCGGTTGCAATGGGATAGGTGCCATTCCAGGTTTCCATGATGAAGCCGCCAAGGAATAAGCCAATACCACCGCCGATATAAACGCCGGAGGAATAAATGGCAAGCACCGTTGCGCGCACCTTGGGCGAGTAGTAATCCGACAGCATTGAGTAAGCTGCGGGCGAGGCGCTGGCCTCACCAATGCCGACACCGATTCTAAAGAGCGCGAGTTGCGGAAACGAGCGCGCAAATCCCGACAGGGCCGTCATAGCGCTCCAAAACACCAAACCCATGGAGATCAGACTGCGGCGCACCCAGACGTCGGCAAATCGAGCAAGCGGTATGCCAAAGACGGCGTAAAAATACCGCGAAAACCGTGCCGTATAGAAAGCCCATCTCTGCATCACTGACGCCAAGATCGGCTTGAATGTCTTGGCTCAGAATGGACAGGATATTGCGATCGATAAAATTAAAGATGTAAACGATAACGAGTACGAATAGCACGTAATGCGAGTACCAGCTTGGCCGGTTGCGGGCAGCGCCGGGGTCGGGTTGGGTCGTTCCGGGTGACGCCATGGTTGTCCTTAAAGCGCAATGCTGAAACGAGCGCTTAGGTGAGCGTTCTAACCTCGAAGCAGCTGCATCAGCGTTTTAATGGCAGTCTCTACGCGCAAGCACTGCTTTGGATCCTAACGAGTAATGGCTATGGGATGCAAACCCGAGCGCAGATCAATCCGGCAGCGTCGGTAAGGCGCCTCAACGGGGATGCAGGGGGTGAGCAAACCATCACGCTAGCGAGCATCTGTTTGGCCGGATGATGCCTCGCCGGGTCTTTGCCTGTTTTGTCTTTGCCCGCTTTGTCTTTGTCAGAACAATCTCTGCAAGCGCCTGGAACCCTCAAAGCGATTGGCCCTGCGATGGATCAAGGCAATTAAGCGTTGACTCGTTCTGACTGCCGAGATCCAATGCAGGCATGTCTGAAGAATCCTCACCAACGCCGCCAACGTCTAAAGGCCCGCTTTCGGGCGTGCGGATTATCGACCTATCGGCGGTCGTTTCCGGTCCCATGGCAGCGGTGATGCTGGCCGATCAAGGCGCCGAGGTGATTAAGATCGAGCCACCCGGATGGGGCGATGGCGTTCGGGGTTTGGGGGCCAGCCGCAATGGGGTCAGCGCAATCTTTACCCTAATCAATCGCAACAAGAAGTCTGTTGGCCTGAATTTAAAGCACCCTCAAGGCAGACTCCTGGCGGAGGAGTTGATCAGTACTGCCGATGTTGTTTTACAAAACTATCGGCCGGGCAAAATGAGGCGGCTCGGCCTAGATTACGAAACGCTAAAGGCCCGGTTTCCGGCGCTCATTTATCTTTCGATTTCTGGGATGGGAGAGGTCGGGCCCTATGCTGGCCAGAAAGTGTATGACTATGTGATTCAAGGCATGAGCGGCATGCTCGAGGCGCAAGGCGGGCAAGATCCCTATGCGATGGTGCGCACCATTATCTTTGATAAGGTCACCGCGCTGACCGCAGCCCAAGCCATGACCGCCGCCCTGTTTGCCCGTGAGCGGGGCGCAGGGGGTCAGCATATCGCCTTGTCGATGCTCGACACGGCGGTCTATTTCAATTGGGCTGATCTTATGTGGAATCAAAGTTTTGAAGGCGCAGGGGCCGCCAACGCTGGCGATCTTGCCGATCTGTACGAGGTGAGTGCCACCGGTGATGGCGCGATTGTGTCGCACCGATTAAATGGGGATTGCAGTACTTATACGACCGAGGAAATCATCGACCTGTTTGCCGAGAATGAAATTCCGGTCGGCCGAGTCAATCGCCGGGATGACCTTGTAAACGACCCCCAAATTCAGGCATCCGGAACCCTCCAGCGGTTTCAGCACCCAAGAGCGGGCGCCATGATTCAGCCGCGGGCGCCGGCCCGATTTGGATCAACCCGTCATGGGGATAATCAACCGTCGCCAGATGTTGGTGAGCATACGGCCTCGGTGCTCATGGCCTTAGGGTACAGTATGGAAACGTTGATTGAATGGGCCCAAGAGGGCGCCATCGGTTAACCGATCGTCTCGCCGCAAACCATGCGCCGTGATTTTTAAGGAGTCACTATGTCGACATCAATACTTTCTATCGCAGGGACGCAGGCGGCGTCCCCCCTGGGGTATTTCAGTTGGACCAGTGGTCAATTGGGCCGGGACCCTTATTACATCTTGGTGGTCATTTATATTTTCTTTCCGTATTTTAGTAGCGTCGTGGTTGGGGACCCGGTCTATGGCCAAACTCTGATTGGTTATTTGAATGCAGCGGCGGGCGCCTTCTTGGCCTTGACCATTCCGTTTTTGGGTGCCATAGCGGACAAGCAAGGGCGTCGCAAACCCTGGATCGCGGGGACCGTTATTTTCATGAGTATCGGCGCCTGTTTGCTTTGGCACATTAAGCCGAATGCCGATGGCGCAACCCTCTGGTGGGGGTTTGGGTTACTACTGCTCATTAACATTGCGTTCGCTTATTCAGAAGTGTTCCACAACGCCATGCTACCGGCGATCACGCCCGCAAACCGAGCAGGCTTGGTGTCGGGTCTGGCTTTCTCGTTGGGTAATTTAGGCGGGCTATCGCTGATGTTGTTCGTGTTGTATGCCTTCGCCTTGCCGGGCGCTCAGTCTTGGTGGTTTTTACCCGAAGTGCCCTGGTGGGGGCTTGATCAAGCGGCGCATGAACAGGATCGAATCGTTGGGCCCATCGCTGGGATCTGGATGCTGGTGTTTACCTTGCCGCTGCTGATTTTTACGCCGGATACCCCGAAGTCCGGGTTGACCCTGGTGCAATCAGCAAAGTCTGGGATTCAAGATGTTATTGCGACGGTCTCGCAGCTCAAGCATTACGCCAACATTGCGCGCTATCTACTGGCGCGAATGCTGTTTAACGATGGCATGGTGGGGGTTTTGGTTTTCGGCGGGGTCTATGCGGCTGGAACCTTTGATTGGGATACCATCTCGCTCTTAATCTTTGGGTTGTGTACCAGTGTGTCCGCCATGATTGGTGCCTTCGTGGGGGGGCGTATTGATGATCGGCTGGGCTCCTTGGCGACCCTAAAGGTTTCGGTGCTCATGACGTGTTTGATCCTGCTGGCATTGGTGTCGATCCAGACCGATCAGATTGGCTTTTGGTTTACCGTTTCAACGCAGCCGGTTTGGGATTTCCCGTACTTCACAACGATTGCCGAAGTGGTTTATTTCTCGATCAATCAAGTATTCGCTTTGTTTTTTGTGACGGCATTGTCTGCCTCGCGAACGTTAATGGCGAAGATTTGCCCACCCGAAAAAGCCACGCAATTTTTTGGACTTTATGGGCTGTCAGGTTCGGTGACCGCCTTTCTTGCGCCGTTGCTCGTGGCCACGACAACGCAGTGGTTTGATTCCCAACGGGCAGGGTTCGCCTCGCTCGTTCTGTTGATCGCCGTCGGCGGTGTCATGTTGTTTGCCGTGACCGAAGCGCGATCTGACGTGCCGGCGACCTGACCTCGGGGCAGCCGACGTCTTCGTTGGCTGTCACAAACAGCCCTGAGCGGCTCTTAAAGAACAGCCCTGAGCGGTTTTAACAAACAGCCCTGAGCGGTTTTTAAAGAACAGCCCTGAGCGGTTTTTAACAAACAGCCCTGAGCGGTTTTTAACAAACAGCCCTGAGCGGTTTTTAAACAAACAGCCCTGAGCGGTTTTTAACAAACAGCCCTGAGCGGTTTTTAACAAACAGCCCTGAGCGGCTCTTAACAAACAGCCCTGAGCGGTTTTTAAAGAACAGCCCTGAGCGGCTCTTAACAAACAGCCCTGAGCGGTTTTTAAAGAACAGCCCTGAGCGGCTTTCTATAAAACCCTGAGCGGCTTTCTATAAAACCCTGAGCGGCTTTCTATAAAACCCTGAGCGGCTTTCTGTAAAACCCTGGGCATGGGAAAAACTTGGGGCTCAATTGAGCAAGTTCTGGCAGCGCATGTTGATCGGGTGTTCGCTGGATTTGTTGGATGTGGTCTAATGCGCCACGCAAACGACAATCATTGTGAATTGTGATCCAGGAACCCTATGACCGACGCCGCTTTAGAAGATCGCCCCGTGAGCAAGTCGATTCGACCGCTGCTGATATTGGTGCCCTTTATTACCCCCTATTGGCGGACTTTAGTGTTGGCCCTCGTGGCGCTGCTGCTGTCCTCGGCGGCTGTTCTGGTGATGCCCATGGCGGTGCGGGACGTGATCGATCATGGCTTTTCATCAGAAGCCGCGTCACAAATTGATCAGTACTTTTTCGTTCTCATGGGGTTTGCCGTGCTGATTGGTGTCTTTGGCGCAGCTCGGGCCTATTTTGTTAATTGGCTCGGAGAACGCGTGGTGGCGGATCTGCGCAACCAGGTCTTCAGTCAAGTGCTGGCCATGGATATGAAGTTTTTTGAGACGACGAAGGTCGGTGAGGTGCTCTCTCGATTAACGACCGATACGACTTTAATTCAGTCCATCTCCGGGGTTGGATTGTCCATTGTCCTAAGGTCCAGTATTCAGTTTTTGGGTGCACTGGTGTTATTGGGTTTTACCAACCTCAAGCTGACGCTCATGTTGTTGGTTTTGTTGCCGGCGGTCATTGCACCGGTCATGATCATTGGGCGTTGGGTTAGGCGTTTGTCCCGGGACTCACAAGATCGCATTGCAGATGCGAGCGGTCACGCCGGCGAAATGCTCAACGCGGTTCAGACAGTCCAGATGTTTACCGCCGAGCCCGCCGAGGCCGCAAGGTTTGAAGCGGCGGTTGCCAGCAGTTTCACCACCGCTGTGGCGAGAATCAAAGCTCGGGCATTATTGACAACCGTTGCGATGACGGGGTTGTTCGGCGCCTTTATCGTGGTGTTGTGGATGGGCGCGCGGGCCGTCTTGGCCCAAGAGATTACCGGCGGCGAGCTGGGGCAGTTTGTGATTTATGCCGTGCTGATTGGGGCATCCGGTGGCGCGCTCATTGAATTTTGGGGAGAGCTTCAGCGGGCTGCGGGCGCGATGGAGCGTTTGGGGCAGCTCTTGGTTTTGCGACCCGAAGACACCATTGCAGATCCAAAGACCCCTAGGAGACCGAGTGTTGGAGCCGTTGTATTTGAGAATGTAAGTTTCACGTTTCCCAATCGCCCCGATTCATTGGCGCTCAATAACGTCAGTTTTACTATCCAACCGGGCGAGACCGTTGCTTTGGTTGGGCCATCGGGTGCGGGCAAATCGACCGTGTTTCAGTTGCTGCTGCGAATGTATGATCCCCAGTCTGGCCGGATTGCGATTGATGGCGTTGGAATCCAACAGTTATCGCTTAAAACCCTTCGACAATTTATCGGTATTGTGCCGCAGGAAACCGTTATTTTTGGCGTCAGCGCGAAAGACAATATCCGGTTTGGTTGTCCTGAGGCCTCAGATCAGGCGGTGACCCAAGCTGCGAAGATTGCCCATGCCGATAACTTTTTAGCGCGGTTACCGGAGGGCTATGAAACAGATCTTGGCGAAAAGGGCGCGCGGTTATCCGGTGGCCAGCGGCAACGAATTGCCATTGCGAGAGCCGTGCTCAAAGATCCGGCGATCTTGCTGTTGGATGAGGCGACTAATGCGCTGGATGCCGAGAGCGAACGCTTGGTTCAAGCGGCCCTCGATCAGCTCCGCCACCGGCGCACCACCCTTGTGATCGCGCACAGGCTCGCAACGGTAATGAACGCAGATCGAATTTTGGTGATGAACGAGGGCGAAGTCATTGCTATCGGTCAGCACCAATGGTTAATGGAACATGAGCCTTTGTATCGCGAAATGGTTAAGCTGCAGTTTAACCAACCACAACGCCCAGACGGTGAGTCCGAGCAACTGTCCGGGCAATAGGCCGCTGACTTGAGGATGCCAAGACCTAATGATCTCGATTGATTCAGAGGTTGATCAAACAGACGCCAGTCCAGATTATGCCGGGCGTATCCAAGAACTCACCGAGCAACTTCAGCAGTCTCCGAGCGATGAATCGGCTGCACTTTATGAGGCGCTTGCCCAAGTTCAGCTTAAAGTGGGGGCCGTCGATGCCGCGATCGAAACCTATTTGACGTGTTTAGAGCGCTTTGGAGAAAGTGCTCGGCTGCAGCTCAATTTAGGGCATGCTTATAAAGCAAAAGGGAATCTAGCGCTGGCCATTGCCGCCTATCACGCCGTTGCCCAGAACTCGGTTGAGAAGGTATCGGTCACAATCGCATCCAAAGCCGCGCGATTGATATAGCGTTCCGGGTTTTCCAAAACGAGTGCAGTTAAATTCATGAGCGATGATTTGAGCCTAGGGCATCAAAGTCTCGCGCAATTTGCGCTGGGCGATCACTGGGAGCAGACGCGCGCGCACTCGCAGGCCTTCACAGCGTTTGAAATTGCCAATAACGGCATCGCGCAAATTCGGCCGTTTCCAGGGGATCAATACCAGACCTTGATTAAGACCCTGATTGATTTTGTCCATCGGGTTTCCTGGACCCCAGCCGAGACTGCGGCCGAACCAATTTTTATCGTTGGTATGCCCCGTTCCGGGTCAACCTTGGTTGAACAGATTTTAAGCGCCCATTCCAACGTTGAAGCCACCGATGAGTTGATGTTGATGGGCGACTTTGCACGGGAACTAGAGCAGCGCGGGGGATATGCGACGCGCATCAGGCGGCTTAAAGAGCCTGCGGTCGCGGAGCTTGCCGAGCGTTATCTTCGGCTCAGTGCGGTTTTTAGGCCACTGAACTTGCCTGTTTTCATCGATAAGAACCCCAGTAACTTTCTCCACATCGGTTTGATTAAACGCCTGTTCCCAAAAGCCAAGATTGTGAATGTTGTAAGAGACCCCTTGGATAACGCGGTGTCGGTTTTCAAGCAGTTTTTCTCCAGGGTCATGAATACAGTTATAGCGTGCCTGGCATTGTTTTTTATTGGCAAGGGTATTTAACGCTGATGAAGCATTGGGAGGCCCTGTTCCCAGATCAAATTTATCACCTCGACTATGAGGCGCTGGTGACCTCGCCAGAAGCCGAGATCGGGAATTTGTTGCGCTATTGCGAATTGACGACAGAACCGCTGTGTTTTACGCCGCATCTTTCCGAGCGTGCCGTGATGACGCCGAGCGCCGCACAGGTTCGTAACCCCATTTCAACCGCATCCTTGGGCAGTGGCTTGCATTACAAATCAGAGTTGTTAGCCAGCTTGCCGCAGATCGCAGCACTGAAGCACCAGGCCAAAACCTGGTTATTTAACAATCCCAACTAATTGAGTTGATGGGGTTTTATGGCGCGCGGGATTCAAGCGTTTCATACAGGAACAGAAATATTAGGGAGTAAAATTGTGAGTGATTTGTGGCGGCGGACCAAGATCGTGGCAACGCTGGGCCCGGGGAGCGATGATCCCGGCACCATAGAAGCCCTGATTCAAGCTGGCGTTAATGTTTTTCGATTGAACTTTTCCCATGGCCTTGCTGAAAGCCATGTCGTGACGGCGCGCCATGTACGCGCCATCAGTCAGCGTTTGGATCAACCGGTCGCGATTCTGTGCGATCTGCAAGGGCCAAAAATCAGAATTGGTCAGTTCAAAGACAACCAAAAACCGCAGTTAAAGGTGGGTGACCGCTTTAAATTATCGCCGATGATCGACGCGATGGCAGGTTCGCAAGCGGCAGTTTATTTAGCGGCTTGGGTGTTAACCGATCTTGCGCCGAAGGACCGATTACTGATCGATGATGGTCGGGTTGAGCTTGAGGTCGAGCGTCTTGATGACACCGGTGCGGACTGTGTTGTTCGCCGTGGCGGTATCATTTCAGGCTTAAAAGGCGTTAATAAATTTGGGGGCGGGTTATCCTCGCCGGCGCTCACTGACAAAGACTTTTCCGATTTAAAGATTGCTGCCGAATTAGAAACAGATTTTTTAGCGGTGTCCTTTGTGAAATCTGCTGAAGATGTTCACCTGGCTCGCCAGCATCTAACGCTTGCTGGTAGTCAGGCGCACATCATCGCTAAGATGGAACGGGCTGAGGCGATAGAGGAGCCTTGGCTTTCCGAGATCATAGCCGCAGCAGATGGCATCATGGTTGCGCGCGGTGACTTGGGGGTTGAAATTGGCGATGAGAATCTCATTGCGGTTCAAAAAGAGCTCATCAGTCGGGCTATTTCTGCTAATAAAGTCACCATCACCGCAACCCAAATGATGGAGTCTATGATCGATGCGCCAACGCCAACCCGAGCGGAGGTGTTTGATGTGGCGAACGCGGTTCTGGATGGCACCGATGCCGTGATGCTATCGGCGGAAACGGCGGTCGGCCGCTATCCGGTTGAAACGGTTCGAGCGATGTCTCGGGTGATTGTGGGCGCCGAGCGTCATCCCACCCTCGAGCGAGCACAGCACCAAGCAACGGCCTTATTCGGTGAGATCGATCAAGCGGTTGCGCTGTCAGCAATGTATGCGGCGAATCATTTGTCGGGGATAAAAGCGGTTATTTGTCTCACTGAAACCGGTAAAACCCCGCGCTGGATGTCGCGTATGCAGTCCTCTTTGCCGATCTTTGCCTTGGCTGAACAAGTGGGAACCAGCGAAATTACAGCGTTGTACAAGGGTGTTATTCCCGTTTATTTTCAAGCGTCGGTAATGAAGCCTTCAATGATCAATCATTTGGCTGTGGAGGCGGTTCGCAAGATCGCGCACTTAGAGCCAGGCGACCTCGTCATTATGACCAAAGGTGATTTTGTGAATGTGCATGGTGGTACCAATACGCTGAAAATCATTCGGATCGGCGACATGATTCAGTAGAGTTTAGGCCGGTTGGCGGTCAGCTTGCGCGCCTCAACGTTGACGTTAGAGTCGAGCAAATTTAGATAAACAGACGGTAGGAGTTTGTGTGGAAAATGATCAGTGGTTAATTAACGGTAGTCCAAAAGGTCGCGCCCTAGAAACCTCGGACTTTAAACGGCATACCATGATGTTGCCGGCTCTAAGCGATGGTGACGTGATGGTGAAAGTTGAGATGCTTAGCTTTGATCCGTCCCAGAAGGGCCAGATGGAGAACGTCGGCTATGCCGCCGAAACTGAATTCGGGCAGGTGATGAATGCCACTGGGATTGGTGAAGTCATTGAATCCAATACCAGTAAATTACCGGTTGGCACGAAAGTCATGGGCAGTCTGGGTTGGCAACGCTATGCGGTCATGGATGCTCAGAAACTTGAGGCGATCACCGCTGATGCGCCACTGGCCGCCCATCTTGGACCGCTTGGCGGAACGGGTCTGACCGCCTATTTTGGATTGTTTCGAGTGGGCCGCCCGGTGCCCGGAGATACGGTTTTGGTTTCGGGTGCCGCCGGCGCCACAGGCTCGATCGTTGGGCAATTGGCGAAGCTTGCCGGCTGCCGGGTCGTGGGAATTGCCGGTGGGCCAGAAAAATGTGCGTGGCTGGTGAATGAGCTGGGTTTTGATGACGCCATCGATTACAAAAACGATCGCGTCAAAGCGGCGATTCGCGCGGCTTGCCCCAAGGGCGTGAACGTGTTCTTTGATAATGTTGGCGGCACCATTTTAAACGATGCGCTGGCCTGTATTGCGCTCAATGCGCGGGTGGTGATTTGTGGCGGCATCTCTCGCTACGAGCAAGCGGTACTGCCAGCTGGGCCCGCAAATTACTTTAATTTGGTGTTCCAGCGGTCAACGATGGCCGGGTTTTTAGTGACGGATTACGCCAGCGAGTTTCCGGCCGCTCGGGCGCGGCTAGCGACCTGGTTGCAGCAAGGTGATTTGGTCTACAAAGAAGATGTTCAGTCGGGATTCGAGCAGATACCCGCAACGCTGAAGCGGGTCTTTGATGGCGCCAATTTTGGCAAACAATTGTTGAAGCTCTGACGCGCTAAGACCTTGCTGGCATTGAAAGGTACGACGCGGCGCTTTTAAGCCGATCAGCGCATTGGTTTCACGGGGCAAGCTGGCGGTCTTGTTTTGCAGATGGCGGCTTTCCTCGGCGCCGGTTCAGTAACGGTAGCGCGAGGTTGATGGTTGCGGCCCTGAGGTCATTGCGCCGCGCCTTGCCAGCCGAAGCTGAGATGTCTCGTTCTGATGCTGGTTAGTTTGTTAGCCGGCAGCGAAGAAACCTATTCGCTGCCCTGACGGCGCGCTTTAGGACGCATTGTCCATCGTTGGCGCGGCTTCTTTAAATCGGCCCTCACTCATGATCAGCAAGTACTGATTTTTAGCCTTGATGAGCATCGCATCGAGATAGGTCTGCAGACTGGCTTGATCAATGCTGAGGATGGCATCCGCTAATTGTTGGTTCCCATCAAAGTCACGGTATCCCTCATCCAGGTCTGACCAGTACCGCCAAGCCCGACCGCCGAGATTTTTGTCCTTCTCGAGCACTTGCGCGACCAGGCCTTCTTGGTTCTGCGCATAGTTGTCAGGGCTCATTTCAGCCAGGCGCGTCACTTCATTGCTCAGAAATTCGAGGGTTTTCTCATGCAATGTCGACGCCGGTGCGGAGGGCGATTGAATGACAAAACCAATGCCGCTTTGTTGCTCGAATTCTGGACTAAACGCGGACACGACGTAGCCCAGTTGTTGTTCCGTGCGGAGTTTTGAAAAGTATTCAGGCGCAATGATGTGGCCTAGCAGGTTGCTTTTAGCGGTCTCAAGAATTGAGTCATCAATATTTTGAAGATAAAACACCAAGGATGCGTCGTTATGATCGATGGCCATGACCTCGGTCATTGACGCCTCGATTTGGGTCACGATCGGTGCGGCCGCAGGGATCGATGCAATGGCTAAGCTATTGGCCAATTGGTCTTGGATTCGTTTTGCTGCGATGAGATCCAGGTTGCCAACTGCCAGGGCCTCAACGCCAACTTGCTTAAAGTAGGTGTCTCGCCAGAGCCCAAGGTTTTCAGGGGTTACCGTTGCCAATTCGGCAAGTTGTACATCCGCGGGCCAGGAGGAAGACAGCAAGTTATTTCTTAAGCGATCAAAGCCTTGTTGGAAGGGACGGTTTTTAAAGGAGTCCTGTAAGCTGTTTTCGAGCTCGGTTTTTAAAACATCAAACCGATCGGGGTTGATCAAAAGGCTCGTCAGTCTGTCTAAGACCACTTGTAAGAGTTCGCTTTGTTTGTCCTGGTAGCCGCCGAGGCTAATTCGGAAGCCGCGGTCTGGGGTCGAGATGCCGTAGCTTACGCCTGCCAGAAGGGCGGGGTAGGACAAGGCATTGAGGTCGTCTTCCACTAAGTTTCGATATAGGCGGGCTCGAACAACATCCGAGACCGAGATCAGGCCATTGGGTCGCCTGAGGCTCACGTGCAGCATTGCGCGCGGCACCCCAAACTCGGTGTCGGAGGCGAGGTAAAACGCCATAGGACCGGTATTGGCCATTGGTTGGGGCACGTTGTTACCCGCTTCAATCAGCGTTAAGTCTTCCGGTAAAAATGGATTGGGGGTTGGCAGCTTCAGTGCGGTTGCCGCAGCATCAGTGCGCTCGATACCGGTTGTCAGCGAGTAGGCAACGTTAAACCATTTTTCAGTTTGGTCGCCTTCAATCTCAGGGCCCGCAACGGTCACAAGAACATTATCGGGGCGCAGGTATCCCAAGTAGCTGTCGATGAGCTCGGCATCAAAGTTTTCGAGAAGGTAGGGCGCAACCAAAAGATCCGTTGCTGGGAACTTCATCAGATTTGGCGCGAGGCTCTGGACCGCGGAGATGGAGGGGGCCTGCTCCCGAAACCGAAAACCTAAGGTCGCAACGGTTGCGGCCTCACGATACAGCCAAGCTTGCGCTTTTTCGGTCCGCAGCAAATTAATGTAGTCGAAAACGAGGTCCGTGATGGCGGGTACTTGGTTCATGCCGGCTTCGGTGAGCTGAACATTGATCTCAAAGATCGCGTTGGCTTGATCGATATTCTCGCTGCCGGCGCCCAGCCCGGTAATCCAGCCTTTTTGGGTCAGCAGCTGGTGCAGACTGCCTTGCCCCTCGTGGCCGATCAGCGACCCAATATAGCCGGTTGGTTTTGTTTGGTAATACGGGTCAATGGCGGGAATCGGAAACGCAAAGGAGACGCTTCGATCCGACTTTAAGGTTTGATGGCGCAAGGTTGCGGGCAATTGTCCAGGGGCGGTCAAGGGCGTTTGCAGGTCCAGGTTCGGCAAGTTTCTATTAGGAACTTGGCCTAAGAGCTCGGTGACCCAAGGCTTAAGGGTTGCAATGGGCTCGTTGTGAAGAATCACAGCGCCCATCTGGTTGGCGGAATAATGGCCTTCGAAAAAAGTAATCAGCGCGCTGTAGGCATCACCGTCGAGGGTGTCGAGGGTGCCGATATTGAATTTGGACATCGGGTGCTCAGGGTTCATCGCAACCTTCTGAACCATAAAGCCGCGCCAGCCATCCTCTTTGATCTGCATTTGGTACTCTGAATGCACCGCATTTTTTTCGCGGTCAACATACTCTTTGTCGAGCAGCGGCGAGATAAAAAACTGGGCAAAGCGATCTAAGCCTTCGGTGAAATAGTCCGGTTGAATATCGAAAAAATAATTGGTGTGATCGGTGGCTGTATAAGCATTTGAGCTACCGCCATGTTTTTGAACAAACGCAAAATAACCGTCTGGCTCGGGGTATTTCTCGGTCCCGATGAACAACATGTGCTCTAAAAAGTGTGCGAGTCCGGGCCGCTCGTCTGGGTCATGAAAGCTGCCTCGAAACGCAACCAACGCAGCGGCGGACTTATCCGCGTCTGGGTCTGATATGAGCAGTACGCGCAGGCCGTTGTCGAGGGTGACATGCGCATAGTCACGTTGATCGTTCGGGCTCTTGACGACGACGTCGGCGACGACTGGGTCGGACGTGGGGGTTGTCGTTGGGGTCGTAGTACAGCTTGTGATCAAAGCCAGGCTTGCGACAACAAAGAGCCCGAATTGGGCGGACTTACCGAGACGGGTCATAGCGGTTCCTAGTCTGAAAATAGTGATGATTTTGAAAAGATAGTATAACGGTCAAAGCCTTAAAAATAGGGTCTAGATACCGCATAAAACCGTCGGCTCAGCCGATGCGGTTAACCCCTAAGACTATCGGTGTGCCGAGCGCATCCGGCGCCGTCAGGGAATTTGTAATCCAAGGTCATCGACCATCGCGACCTGTTCCGCTGTCAAAGGTCCGCCGCCATCGAGGCAGGCCATGAGTTCTTGCCGGTTTTTAACGCCGAGAACAACGGTTGATACCCCAGCCATTGCTAACGCATAACGATGCGCCACCACCGCCGGGTCCATCGGCTGCATCGGCTGCATCGGCTGCATCGGCTGCATCGGCTGCATCGGCTGCATCGCGGGGTGATCCGCTGGCACAGGCCGATCGAAGTCAGCACACAAAGCGCCGGCTTGGACCGCGCGAATACCCATCACGCCAATGCTGTTTGTTGCGGCCTGGGCCATAAGGGCGCGCGGTCGAGCAGGTTCTGGATAGCGTTTGATCGCGCCAGGGCTGTCTAACAGATTGCTAATCAGTTGCACGGCATGCGGCGGTTTGTCGCTGGCTAAAATTTGTTCAATGGCATCCGGATGGCCCGTCCCGGTTACGCCCCACGCGCCAATCAGTCCTCTGGATATGAGGGCCTCGAAGGCGGGCCTTACGGCCTCATCGAAACACGTTTTGGTGACAGACCACTGCGTTTGGGTTTCGTTTATCGGCGCGGGGAACTGGTAATCATCTAAGATGACCTGGGAGTGTAGGAAAAACAAATCGATGTGATCGGTCTTCAGACTTTCTAAGCTGCGCATGACGGACTTTTCCAAGCGATCTGCAATGGCCTGGGTTGTGTCGGTTGCGAGTAAGCATTTCGACGTGACGCGAATGCCTTCGGGCAGGCGACCATCGAATGCCGCGCCCACGACCTGCTCGGCCTCGCCGCGACCATACATTGGCGCAAGGTCGAGCAGCGTGACCCCTTGGTCCACGGCCGCTCGCACCGTTGCGATGGCCTCCGCGCGATCGGTTGGCCCCCAAACTTGTCCGATCCCACCGCCGCCGAGAGTGTATTGGCTGACAGGCCATAGTGCGCCAAGCTGGTTCATAGGAATCCTTTTATTAAGTTGAAATTATTAAAAGTTAATAGCGCCTATGGCGGTGTCGAGTCTGTGGCAGCCAAGCACCTTCAGTAATGCAAAGCCATTAGCGGTTAAAAAAGCCATTAGCGGTTAAAAAAAGCCATTAGCGGTTAAAAAAATGCCGTTAGCGGTTAAAAAAGCCTTTAACGCGGATTGACCTGTTCGCGTTGACGGCGCTCGTCTAATGCCGCCCGAACCGCTTTATGTTCTGGCTCATTAAAAGAAAATCGCATGAGCAAAATCGCGCCGACAATATAACAGGCGCAGGGCATGAGCGCCAAAAGCCATCGGATGGTGTCTTGGGTGGCCTGGGATTGCTCGACATTCGGTTCAAAACCAGAAAATTGTAACGCCAGGCCCACAATAAAGGCGGTAATAGAGCCGGCGATTTTGCGCACTAAATTCCAGACCGCGAGATAAGCGCCCTCTTTGCGCTCGCCGGTCACGAATTCATCGTAATCAACAATGTCAGCCTGAATCGAGGGCGGCAGCACGGCGCCGGCACCGGCCCCAACGCCGGCAAAAAAACAGCAGGCATAAACATAAAGGTCATTGCCGGCGCCCGCAAAGAAGAGGCTGCCGTAGGACGCAGCCGAGATGAGGGTTCCGATGATCCATAGGTTGCGCTTGCCGGTGAGCTTTGAAAAACGAATCCAAAGCGGTGCGAATAGAAATTGCGGAATTTGATAAACAACCAAAATAATGACCAGCGAATCCATTTTAACAACGTACTCGGCGGCGTAGGCGGCAAGGATTCCGAGGGTAGCGCCGCCAAACGTTTCAATGCCATAGACGATGAGCAGCAGTCTGGCGTGTGGGTTTCGGAGGATATCCATAAACGTTTGATAGGGGTTTTTAAAGGCCCGGCCTTGATAATCGGTACGTTCCGGTAGCAGGTAGGTGGTCCAGATAACCAGTAGGGCAATCGCCGCGGCCGCAAACATGGATAATTGGAACGCGAAGAGCCTTTTGTCTTCTGCTTGTTGCATGAATTCCAAGGACAGGAGTCCTGCTGCCACGCCAAAGATGCCGATCATATGGCTAAGGCCATACAGTCGGGTTCGGTCGTGATAGTCCTGGGTCAATTCGATGGACAGTGCGCCATGGGGAACATAAAAGGCGGTTTGCGCGGTCTCGTACAGCAAAAGGCAAATGGTTATCCAAATGATTAACGTGACCCCGCTCAGAAACTCGGGCGGCGACCAGATCCCGATAAGCGATAGGGCCATCGGCAGGGCGGCGCAAAATAACCACAGCCGTCGCCGGCCAATGAGCGAGCGGGTTCGATCGGACAAAAAGCCGATAATGGGGTCGGTGATGCCATCCCACAGCCGGCCGACCGCTAGGATGGTGCCAATGACGGCTGGCGCGATGAGTAAGACGTCGGTGGCGAACTTCATAAAGTACACCACAAATAAAGTGCCCATAATGCCGAACGCGATTCGCGGGGCGGCGTACGCGAGGATCACACTTCGGGGAAGGGTTGTATAGACGGGTGTCTTGGCGTTTAGGAATTGCACGCTGAACTCGTTGGAAGCGCTTTGCTCAACCATAACAGCTCAACCGGCTGTCGGGAATCTGCTGTTGTTGGCGGGCATTAAAGACGCGTTGTGCGACCCGACGCGCTGCAGTTGTGAAGGGCGTAAGCGATGCCCTGGGTCATTTGGTCTTAGAGGCTTTGCAATGCCATTGATCCAAGGCATCCCATCGGTCGGTCACGACGTATACTGAGCAAGGCAGGTCTATCTGCCGCAAGTAAGGCGCAACAGCATGCAAGGGTATGAACATCTTATGACCGATTGGCTGTGAAATTTTTTTTCAGGACGATCAACCCGTTCGTTGCGTGGCTATTGCAGTCGAGGCTGCATGGATTAATCAGTTTTCAGCTGATGTTGCTCGAGATTACGGGCCGCCGATCGGGCCGCATCTACCGAATTCCGGTGAGTTATGCCAAGCAGTCCGAGAGCCTAATTTGCCTGACCCTGGGCGAAAACCTCTGGTGGCGTAACTTACAAGACGCCCCTTCTGCGACACTGATATACCGAGGGCGCCGGATGCAGGCACCGGTTCAGTTGGTTTCCGACAACGCCGACGCCATTGGGCAGCAAATGCGGAAGTTGATTGCGCACAATCCAATCGATGCTTTATTTGCTGGCGTTCGCCTTAATTTTAAGCTTCAGCCGAACCCAGGGGATTTAGCCATTGCCGCAACGCGACACGTGGTGCTGCAATTTAACCTTGAGCCGATCGTTGGCGACGCGCCCGAATAACCCACGCTCATCTGGGCCTAGCGTAGGCCCGCCCAAAGGCCAATGACAGCCTCATAATCCTGGTGCACCAATTTTGATGTTTCATCAAAATGCATGACAGCGCGATCAGATTGTTGGTAGCTCGGCCAACCCGGGTGCTCGCCATTAATGAAGCGGGTCCAGATGTCGTGCATGTTGCTTGCTAGGTTCTGCGGCAGCTCGCCCGGGCCAATAAACGCCGTAACGCCCGACGCATGCAGCATATTAAATACAAACGGAATCTCAAGGGCATGGGTTGCGCCCAGGTTTGGGACTCGTGATGACCAGTTGAACTGATAGACATAAGTTTCTGCATCAAAGCCCGCACGAAGCTCCGCGAGCCTGACTGCGGGGATCTTAAAAGAGAAGTCAGTCGACATTCGCACAGCGATCTGAGTGCTGCTGAAGTTCGGGAAGTGCGCGCCATAGTGTTCATACAGCTCGGCCTGACCATAGGTTAGGCTTTGAGCCTTGGCTGCGTCTGCATCGACCGAACCTAGGATGAACAAGCTTGCTTCGTCTTGATTGGTTCCGAGCAGCATTGGGATATCGTGGCCAACCCCGGAGGCAATGGCGTCCAGTAGGGTTGTGGGTATGACGTCGTTGCCGGAAACGGGATAAAACGCTTGCACGCCGGGTGAGAGGTCTTCGTTGTGGTAGCGGGCGGACGCTTTATTCTGCGCGGTTAAAATGCTGTCAACCGAGCAATCGACTAACGCTTGAACGGTCGTTGCTTGGGTTTCTTGCATTAGAAGCTCGGCAACGCGGCGGCCTTGGTCTTGGGTTAAGGTGTGATGCGCGGCGCCACTTTGGGGAATTGCGCGATGAAACAAACCTTTTGCCCGAGGCGATCCCAAAAGGGTGGTCACCGAAAAGGCGCCAGCCGACTCGCCAGCGATGGTTACCCGGCCCGGGTCCCCGCCAAACTGCGCGATATTACGCTGCACCCATTCTAGGGCTTTGATTTGATCGAGCAGGCCGTTCACGCCCGAGGTTTCATAGCCTTCGGCAAAGCTTGATAGATCGGTAAAGCCCAGCGCCCCAAGACGATAATTAATGGTGACTACCACGATATTGCCCTGAGCTGCAAAGCTTGCGCCGTTGTACCAGGGAATGGCGCCTTGCCCAGATCGATAGGCGCCGCCATGAATCCAGACCAACACGGCCTTCTTGTCGCCGGTGATGCTGGGCGTCGACACGTTGAGCGTTAGGCAGTTTTCATCCCAACGCACAGGAACCCGGTCCGTCATGCCGCCCGATGGGGTCTGGGGTGCCGCCGGGCCAAATCGGGTTGCATCTCGAATGCCTTCCCAGGGTTCAACTGGCTGAGCCGCTTTAAAACGCGCAGCGCCAATGGGGGGTGCAGCATAGGGGATGCCAGCAAACAGATAAACCTGATCTTTGATTTCACCCATTAAGGCGCCGTCGTTGAGTTCTACAACAGCTTGTGTCGCGGTATTGTCGTTCATGGACGTTCCTTTATAAGATCGTTTTCGATTCAAAGTGCTGAGTGCATATCACGACGCGCAGCGCCCGCCAGCCCTGCGATCATCCCACCCGCAAGGCTTCGGGTCAAAAGGGAACAGTCGCCTTTCTTTCGTCTTTTAAACTGCGTGCTGTGCGGTGCGATGCTCGGCACGGGTCGACAGATCCCGCGCGGCTTAAAATAGTGACGGCAAGGATTGATTTGCGGGCATGTCTAAGTTTAGATATAGACAGAGCTATTGCCGGGTGGTTGATTCATTGAATCAGTAATGTCAGAGTCCCACAGGCGCGTTGAGACGATTTAATCAATGCAGACAGGGCGACGTAATAGGCCGTGATAGACCGATCAATAATGAACGAGGAAAAATATGAGATTTGAATCGCCAACAACCACAAAAGCGGCAGCGGCACTACTGGCCTCCGAGTCCGGCGTGGCGCACGTATTAGCCGGCGGCACCGACCTATTAGTGCGGATGAAAATGGGGGCCACCGAGCCAGACTTAGTCGTTGATATCAAACGAATCGATAGTTTGCGTGAGCTCAAAGTTACCGCTGCCGGCGTGCATATAGGTGCGGCGGTTCCCGCGATTATGCTTGGGGAATCAGATAAGTTGCGCGGGCTTTGGCCAGGTGTTGTGGAAGCCGCAAATTTGATCGGGTCCGATCAGATCCAAGGGCGCTGCACCGTCGCTGGGAATTTGTGTAATGCCTCGCCAGCCGCTGACAGTGTGCCGGCCTTAATTGCTGCGGGCGCCAAGGCGGTGGTTGTTGGTACAAAAGGCAAACGTCGCGTTGCCGTTGAGAAAGTTGTCTTGGGGCCTGGCCGCACGAGCCTTGCGCGGGATGAATTTATTGAAGCGATTGTGCTACCCGCACGCGCTGGAAAATCTGCTGATGCTTATCTTCGGTTCACGCCAAGAACCGAAATGGATATCGCGGTGGTGAGCGCGGCGATTAATTTGACCCTGTCTCGAGGGATTGTTCAGTCTGCAAAGGTGGTTTTAGGGGCTGTGGCGCCAACGGCGGTGATCGTGCCGGCCGCGGCGAAAGCGTTGATTGGTACCAAGCTAGATGATGCTGCGCTCGCTAAAATGGTTACGGCTTGTGAAGCTGCGTGTAACCCGATTGATGATAAGCGCGGCACCATAGAATATCGAACAAAGGTCGCTGGCGTGATGGCAAGGCGCGCCGCGCTCATTGCCTTTGAAAGAGCAGGAGGTGCAAAGTGAACGGTGTAACAGTTTCAGCAAAAGTGAATGGGGATGCCGTTCAATACGTCTGCCCGCCGGACGAGTCGTTATTAGATGTTTTGCGGAATCGACTCAACCTAACGGGTGTTAAAGAGGGTTGCGGCACGGGTGACTGTGGCGCTTGCTCAATCACGCTCGATGGCCGGCTGGTTTGTTCTTGCTTAGTGCTGGGCGCAGAAGCGGAAGGTCGAGAAATTGGCACCGTTGAGGGCTTGAGCGAAGGCGGGAAGTTGCATACTTTGCAAGAACAATTTATCGAAAAAGCCGCACTGCAATGCGGGATCTGTACCCCGGGCTTCTTGGTGGCGGCCAAGGTCTTGCTCGAACGGAATTCTAATCCTAGTGAAGAAGAGATTCGTTATGCCTTAGCGGGCAATCTCTGCCGCTGTACCGGGTATGACAAGATTGTGCGGGCGGTTCAATCTTCGGCGAAGATTATGCGGCGTGGCAAAAAAGCCTCGCGATAACTCCGGGTATAAACCAGAGCGTCGACTCAAAAGCCGGTCACGGATTACGGCAGTCGGCAGAAGAAATTGAGGTTAGGGGTTGATGACGATCAGCTGGAATTTGATCGAATAAAACCAGAAATTGCGAGAAATTGCGAGAAATTTCCAGAAATTGAAGGAAGGAAGCAAGCATATGCCTTACGAAACAGATTATACAAACCAAGGGTTCAGTAAAGTTGGCACGCGAGTCAATCGGCCGGATGGCGTTGATAAAGTCACCGGGCGCGCAAAGTATGGCGCCGATGCCAATGCAGCGGGACAACTGGTGGGCAGGATTTTACGCTCGCCCCACGCCCATGCCTTGATTACAAAGATTGATACCAGTAAAGCGGAAAAACTCCCCGGGGTGAAAGCCGTTCTCACGGGCAAGGATTTTCCTGATCTAACCGGCGGTGACCGCGGCATGATGAATATCTTGGAAAATTGTATGGCCAGGGGCCGCGCGCTTTACGATGGTCACGCGGTCGCTGCCGTTGCTGCAATTGATGCGGACACAGCCAACGAAGCCTTAAAACTGATTAAAGTAACCTACAAGCAATTGCCCCATGTCACAGACGTTGATGAGGCCATGAAGCCATCCGCGCCAATTATTCACGATTGGGTCCGCACCACAGGCGTTACGCCGGCGCCAACGACGGCGTCTAATGTCGCGCAACGCACCGAATTTGGGCACGGAGATATTGACGCTGGGTTTGCACAAGCCGACGTCATTATCGAAAAATCCTTTAAAACAGAGCAAACCCACCAAGGTTATATCGAGCCCCACGCCTGTTTGGCGACCCTTGGGCCAGATGGCAGCGGTGAGTTGTGGGTGACGACCCAGGGCCACTTCACCTTCAGAAATGTTTGCGCCAGCCTCTTGGGGTTGGACGTCGCTAAATTGCGGGTGACCGCTTCAGAAATTGGCGGCGGATTCGGCGGTAAGACGCATGTCTGGACCGAGCCGGTTGCGTTGCAGTTATCTCGGCGCGCGAATCGTCCCGTTAAACTCGTGATGTCTCGGGATGAGGTGTTTAAAGCGACCGGGCCCACGTCCTCCACGTCAGTCGATGTCAAGATCGGCGCCAAACGAAACGGAAAAATTACGGCAGCCTCTGCCGAGCTTCGTTATCAAAGCGGGGCCTTCCCGGGCATGTGGGCGATGTTGGGCGCGATGACGTCCTTTGCCTGCTACGACCTTAAGAATGTGAAGTCGGTTGGCTTCGACGTCTTAGTGAATCGCCCCAAGGTTGCAGCTTATCGCGCACCATCTGCGCCCATGGCGGCCTTTGCGGTTGAAAGTGTGGTCGATATGGTGGCCGCTGAATTGGGCATGGATGCGGTTGAGTTCAGAATTAAGAATGCCGCGAAGAAGGGTACCAAAGCGTCCTATGGGCCGGTGTATGGCCCCATTGGGATCGGCCCTACGCTGGAAGCCGTTAAGAACCATCCGCATATGAAGCGAAAGCTGGGTAAAAATCAGGGCCGCGGGGTTGCTTGCGGATTTTGGTTTAACTTTGGCGGACAGACCTGCACGGATCTCAATATTGGCGTCGATGGCTCGGTCAACCTGACGGTTGGCACCGTCGATGTGGGAGGGTCACGCGCATCGCTGGCACTCATTGCAGCGGAGGAACTTGGCATTGACTACGAGCAGGTTCGAGTCACCATTGGCGATACCAACTCTCTTGGACATAACGATACAACCGAAGGCAGCCGAGGCACCTTCTCATCCGGTATGGCGGCCATTTTTGCGGCGCGGGATGCCGTTGAGGTGCTCAAGCAGCGCGCTGCCGCGACGTGGGGCATTCCAGTGGAGCAAGTCGTTTGGGAAGCCGGTGAAGCCCGGGCAAAGGGGAAGCAAAATAACAATTTACCGCCTTTGTCATTGAAAGAAATTGCTGCGAAATCACCGAGAACGGGCGGGCCAATAGCCGGTCATAATGAAGTGGTGGCAGACGGTGCTGGGGTTTCCTTCGCGAGTCATATGTGTGATGTGGAAGTGGATCCTGAAACCGGTGCGACGAAAATCCTGCGTTACACCGTGGTGCAAGATGCCGGTAAGGCTATTCACCCGGATTATGTTGAAGGTCAATTCCAGGGCGGTGCCGCGCAAGGTATTGGCTGGGCCTTGAACGAAGAGTATGTCTACGGTGACGATGGTCGGCTTCAAAATGCCGGGTTCTTAGATTATCGAATTCCGGTTTGTTCGGACTTGCCGTTTATCGATACGCAAATTCTTGAAATCCCAAATCCAAACCACCCCTATGGTGTTCGGGGCGTTGGTGAAACCTCGATTGTGCCGCCGTTGGCTGCGATCGGTAATGCGGTTTCCAATGCGGTTGGGGTTCGCATGGATCATGTGCCCATGTCACCGCCTCGTATTCTGAAAGCCATTGAGGCTGCCCAGGGGTAATCCAAGGCAGAAAGATGCAGGTTCAGTTATCGGGGATTTTGAGTCAGGCCGCCGGGGGTGCCCGCTGCGTTGATTGTGCGGGCGCGACCATCGGTGAGTTGCTGCAAGCCCTCTTGCTGAAGTACCCCGAGATGCAATCGCATCTCGATGATGGGATTGCCGTTGCGATCAATGGCGAGATCTACCGTGACCGCCGAGACCAACCGATTCCAGCCAATGCAGACGTGTTTTTGCTACCCCGAATCCAAGGCGGCTAGAATTGCGGTGACGGCGTTAAGGTTGGGTCTTTAATCGAACATCAAACGCAATGACCCGGCGTTTCTCATCGAGTCGCATCGGATGCACGTAGTGCATGTAATAAGGCGGGAACAGGATAATCTGTCCACTTTTGGGTTGGTGGTTCCGGCTGGCATCCTGCTGCCCTAACGACACGGCATTCAGGTTTGGGTTGATAAATTCCAGGGTCCCCTCAGGCGGCGTGCACTTCGGAACATTGACGTAGTAGATCCCTGAAATCAACGTGTATTCCGTCGGGTGAAAATGAGGCGCTTGCCAATCGCCAGCACCCAGCGACACGACCCAGCTAGAAATCTCGATCGGAGTGAACAGCGGGTCAACCTTTAACACATCGTCTAGGTAATGCTCAATTGACGGCATGACAATCTCTTGCCGCAACTGCCGGATCTCGGGATGGTCTAACTCTAAAACGCGTAAGCCGCTCTTCGTCTGATAGCCCCCTTGAGTGGTGTTGACCGGAAGCGTCGCCTCGTTGGTGTAATCCCCGCTGGGGTTTTGCTCCAAGTGATCGAACAACTGCTGAAGCGATCCATTGAGTTCGCTTACCGCTGCGAAAGTGCGAATCAAGACCGTTGTGGGAAAGTGTTGTTCAACGCGATGTTCGCTCACTGCAATCATGGTGTCGTTTCTCCGTATTAGCTGACAGGCTATGAACCCAAAATGTGAATTCAGGCCCGGTCATGACCCGTGGAAAAAGGCACTCCTCGCTTGCAACTGATGTTGGCTTAGCGGGTTAAGAGGGGCCCATGGTCTTGTTGGCTTGAATCGATCGGGCGTGCTTTGATGTCCTAAACTGTATTTGATCTACCCCACTCGTTTTAAAAGCTGGCGCAAGTGAAGTCAAGGGATGCGGCCTCGATCTGATTCGACCCTAGCTTGCCAGGCGCGTGTGGGCTGTCTACAGTAAGGCAAAAATTGGAGTGAACACTGTGATGAATCCGACAGAATTTTGGCCGCCAGCGCCGGACCTACAGCACCGCGCCATTGCTTTTGAGTTTAGGGGGCATGCCTTCGAAGGGTCTCTGGTTGCGCCCAGCGCCGCATTGGGGCCACGCCCGCTCGTTTTGGTCATTCACAACTATCAGGGGCTGAAGCAATTTGATCGGGATGTGGCGGAATATCTTGCGCGGCTCGGCTATGTTGGACTTGCCATCGATATGTACGGTGATCGAGTGCCGAGCGATGAGCGAGAGTTTCCGAAGGATCCAAACCAGATCGAGGCGTTTCAAACAAAATGCTTCGAGGCCATGGTTTGGCTGGACCATGATCCTGACTTGTTTCGAGGTTTGCTGGATGCTTGGTTGGTCGCCGGCAAAGCCGATGTGGCGGTGAGTGATGCCGCGTCTCCCGCGGCCATTGGGTATTGTTTTGGTGGCATGGCGGTTCTGGAAGGGGTGCGCGGCGGTCTGGATCTGAGTGCGGTGGTGTCTTTTCATGGCCTGCTGCAAACCGGCGAGGACCCCAGTCCTGCCCGGTTCGGGGCAACCCGGCCGGCACTGAAGGCAATTGCGAATGACTATAATGCCAAAACAATTGTCTTGATTGAAAATGGCGCAGAGGATCACTTGGTGTCCCAGGCGAACAAAGATCGTTTCTTTGCAGAGATGGATGCCGCCGGCGTTGATTGGAGTTTTGTCGATCATGCGAAAACGCCCCATGGCTTTGCGTTACCGAGGCGAATTGGTCCGCCCGGCCACCTTCACGAAACGGCAGATCGACGGTCCACGCAGAACATGCTCAGTTTATTCAGAGAGGTATTCCCGAATGTCGAGCAGGCGGCTGTTGGCTTTAATGCCGCTGGCACTATGATTCCCTGACGTTGCAACCCCACCCACAGAGAACGTAAAAGCCCTTAATGAACCTGTCGATAAAAAAATGCCCGGATTAGGCTCATACTTTGCGTGATGCTTGCCAGCTTGTTGTCGTTTTCCTCAGAACCGTTTCACGGCGCCGATTGTGCAAGGCATGAGTGCGGATCCTTGGATCAGCTCACAGCGGGCAACGCCCCGTCTTAAAAAATCTGATGTTGCGCTCGAAACGTAATGCGCATTTAGGCGGGTCGAGCGGGGTCTTTTTAGGACCGGATGATCTCTCTGGGTAAATTGTCTCGCTGGCAGTGTCATTGGAGAAAACGGCGGCATGTGGTATTAGTCTTTATCTTTACGGGTCTTTTTGCGTCCTGAAGACTGCCGTGTCGCGTAGGCTTTAATCATGATGTGATAGACAAATTAGGAGATTCAATGGTTTCTAATAATGCGCTTTTCGACGAGTTCATCAAAAGTCATCGCTGGGGCATTCTGACGCATTTGAAAAATAGCGGCGCGCCAGCCTCATCGGTGGTGGCTTATGCAGTCGAGGGCGCCTCAATGGTGGTGTCGACGCCAGGTAAAACGTTTAAGCGACGCGCGCTTGAAAGGGATCCTCGGGTCAATCTGTGCGTGATCAATAACCAAGAGCCGTTCAATTTTGTTTCGGTTGAGGGTGTTGTGACAGTTGAAACCGAGCAGCTTGAAGCGTCGACCCGGCTGGTCTTTGAGAACATTCAAGCGGTTGGGTACGCCCTGCCGGAGGACTTGGGGCAATGGCTCAAGGCAAGCGAGCGGGTGATCTTAAGGATTCAACCCGAGCATTTCCACGGCGTGATCCGCGCGGCTTAGCCGGCAATTGACTGTGATCGGGTCACACAGTTCGGACTTAAGTTGGGGCTTGTGCTGGGTAGGCGATTTGTCTTTGAAGAAACGCGAGACCCTATTGCAATATCCCAAGGGTCCGATAGGATTTGCGATTCAAATGGTTTCGTTCTTTAGTTTGTTGAAACCACGATCTAGCTGAAATTGAGAATGAGATGAGTGCACCAAAAAAAGATTTGGATTGGGGCAACTTAGGGTTTTCCTACGTTGAGACAGAGCATCGGTTTTCAGCGCGTTGGCGTGACGGGGTTTGGGGCGCTGGTGAATTGGTGGCCTCGGCTGAGATGCAGATCCATGAAGGCTCTACCGTCCTGCATTACGCGCAGTCTTGTTTTGAAGGGCTGAAAGCCCAAACCGCCGCCAATGGCGATGTGCTGCTTTTTCGGCCGAACCTCAACTGCGAACGCATGGGCCGGACCACCCAACGTTTGCTGATGCCGGAGGTTCCGGAAAGTCTGTTCATGCGTGGGGTCGAAGAAACCGTGCGCGCGAATGCCGCCTGGGTACCGCCCTATGGGTCTGGTGCGAGCCTTTATATTCGGCCTTTCCTGGTAGGGATCGGTGAAAATCTTGGCTTGAGGCCGGCGCCTGAGTTTGAATTTAGAGTGTTTGTCTCACCGGTCGGGCCCTACTATAAAGGCGGTGGCCTGAGCCTGATTGATTTGGCTGTGATCGATCTGGATCGCGCGGCGCCGAAGGGCTTGGGTGCGTTCAAAGCGGGCGCCAATTACGCGGGCGGATTGCTCGCAACCCAAATGGCGAAGGAAATGGGGGCCCAAGAAGCGCTTTATCTCGATCCGTCCGAGCATCGGTTCTTAGAGGAAGCGGGGTCGGCCAATATCGTTCTGAAAATGAAAGATGGCACCATGGTGACGCCACAATCGGAATCGATTCTACCAAGTGTCACGCGGCGCAGCGTCATGACTTTGGCCGAGGATATTTTGGGATTGAAAACAGAAGAGCGCCCAGTTGAGTTCCTCAAAGAAGTTGCCGACATTGAAGAATTCGCCGCCTGCGGAACGGCGGCGGTAATCTCTCCGGTGGGAAGAATTCGCTCAGAAGACACTTGGCACCGGTTTTA
>CAJJAX010000048.1 GCA_905182155.1 uncultured Pseudomonadales bacterium | reverse complement strand
CACCAGCGCGCCTTCAAGGAACGGCTCACTTCTGGCATCGATATAGCCATCAAACTGCTCGTAGGCAACTTTAATATCGTCCTCTTGGGTCTCTTCCGGCCGACAATAGGCAATACAGGTCTCCGCCATGGGCGTGCCTGGCTCCGTAATAAACACTCGAACACCCACATCCTTGGCTTCTTGCTTGGCCAGAAGACCCGCTAAGTAGGTTTGAGCAGATTGTGTAATTTCAACCATGGTTTTTCATCGCCGTTGAGTTCATGAGCTGGTCGCGGCCTCTTTCACGCCGCTGCTTCCTTCGGATGTATCATACGTCAGCGCCCTTAGATTCGCTAGCGATGCGATCGGCTTGCAGCCCTTACAATCTGCAGGCCACAGTCCTAGAACCAAAGCCCAAAGCATTGCGCTCTAAGTCCTGAGTCTTCAAACACATGAATTTGACTCATGTCAGAGGCGACAATTCTTCAGAAGGCAGATCGGGTCGTTTTGGTAAACTGCTTGCCTCGCCTACTCAGGAAAATTTATGACGACTTCTGCTGCCACGCCGTCAATTGCCAAAATCCTTAAAGAGCGCATCCTCGTCATGGATGGCGCCATGGGCACCGCCATTCAGGAATTGCGTCTCAACGAAGCCGATTTTAGGGGCGAGCGATTCAAAGACGCAGCCAGTGACCTCAAAGGCAATAATGAGCTGTTGACCCTCACCCGGCCTGAGGTCATTCAAAAAATCCATCTCGATTATCTGCTTGCCGGCGCCGATATTTTGGAAACCAACACTTTCACAGCCAACACCGTATCCCAAGCTGACTTTGGAACAGAAGCGCTGGTGTATGAACTGAACTATGCTTCCGTCAAGTTGGCCCAAGCCGCCATTGCGGAGCTCTTGATCGAACAACCCGATCGCGTGTGCTTTGTTGCCGGCGCGATTGGTCCAACAACCCGATCCGCTAGCCTATCGCCTGATGTCAACGATCCGGGCGCACGCAATGTCACCTTTGACGAGCTGGTCAGCGCCTATGACGAGTCCTGTACCGGCCTTATAACCGGTGGCTGCGATCTTATAATGGTCGAAACCATTTTTGATACGCTCAATGCCAAAGCGGCGTTGTTTGCGATACAAAATGTTTATAACCGGCTCGGCATCGAATTGCCGATTATGATCTCTGGCACCATTACCGATGCCAGCGGCAGAACCTTATCAGGCCAGACCTGTGAGGCATTTATTTACTCGGTGGAACACGCTCAGCCGATTTCCATTGGGCTAAATTGCGCCCTTGGCGCGGAGCAACTGCGTCCCCACGTTAATGAACTGGCGAACCTGTGTAACAGCGCCGTTAGCGTTCACCCCAATGCTGGATTGCCGGATGCCTTTGGCGAATACAATCAAAGCGCTGAACAAATGGCGGAGATTATTCATAGCTACGCTGAAGCCGGTTGGCTGAATATCGTCGGTGGCTGCTGCGGCACAACCCCTGAACATATCCGAGCCTTCTCTGAATTGGTCAAAGGCTATGCGCCAAGACAAGAAAAACAACAAACAGGACAAACGCTGTTGTCCGGCTTAGAGCCCTTCAAAATCAACAACGATTCACTCTTCGTCAATGTTGGCGAACGCACCAATGTTACCGGTTCCGCGAAATTTGCACGCCTAATCAGAGATGAGAACTACGAAGCGGCACTGCAGGTCGCGCAAGATCAAGTCAATAATGGCGCGCAGATTATTGATATTAATATGGACGAGGGCATGCTGGATTCCAAGGCTGCGATGGTCCGGTTCCTCCACCTGATCGCCTCCGAACCAGACATTTCCCGGGTTCCGATTATGGTTGACTCCTCGAAGTGGGACATCATTGAAGCCGGGCTACAGTGCATCCAAGGCAAAAGCATCGTTAACTCCATCAGCTTGAAAGCCGGTGAAGCAGAATTCCTGATGCAGGCTGGGCTCTGCCTTAAATATGGCGCGGCCGTTGTGGTGATGGCGTTCGATGAAACCGGCCAAGCCGACAACCTGCAGCGACGCAAGGACATCTGCAAACGCTGCTATGACCTGCTCGTTGGCGAGCTCAATTTCAATCCGAATGACATCATCTTCGACCCCAACATCTTCGCCGTTGCCACTGGCATAGAGGAACATAATAACTACGCAGTAGAGTTCATAGAGGCAACACGCTACATCAAGTCAGAGTTACCCGGAGCGTTAGTGTCGGGCGGCGTATCCAATGTGTCATTCTCCTTTCGTGGCAACGATGCCGTGCGGGAGGCGATTCACTCTGTCTTCCTGTATCACGCGATTAAGGCCGGATTGACCATGGGCATCGTCAACGCGGGCCAACTCGTGATTTATGAAGACATCCCGATTGAATTGCGCGACAAGATCGAAGATGTCATTTTAAACCGGTCAGATGAAGCAACAGAAGCACTCATTGAGATCGCCGATCGTTACTCCGGTCGAGGTTCGGCGGCTAAAACTGCTGATTTAACCTGGAGAGAGGCACCCGTTTCTGAACGGTTGGCCCACGCACTCGTAAAAGGCATCAACACCTACATTGTTGAAGATACCGAGGAAGCTAGGCTTACCGTAGATCGACCTATCGAAGTGATCGAAGGGCCTTTAATGGATGGCATGAACCGTGTCGGCGACCTATTTGGCGCCGGTAAAATGTTCTTGCCGCAGGTGGTGAAAAGTGCGCGGGTTATGAAGCAGGCGGTTGCCCATCTCATTCCGTATATTGAAGCCGAGAAAACAGGAAAATCCAAAGCCAAAGGGCGCATTCTCATGGCGACGGTCAAGGGCGATGTGCACGACATCGGCAAAAACATCGTCGGCGTAGTGCTAGCGTGTAACAATTACGAAGTTAAAGACCTCGGCGTCATGGTCTCCTGCGACGCAATTCTGAAAGAAGCGCAAGAATGGGGCGCCGACATTATCGGTCTGTCTGGCCTGATTACACCCTCACTCGATGAGATGATTTTCAACGCGGACGAAATGAAAAAGCGCGGCTTCACCCAGCCTCTGCTGATTGGCGGCGCCACAACCAGCAAGGCGCACACCGCAATCAAGATCGCTCCGCACTACAACCAACCCGTGGTGCGCGTCGGTGATGCGTCCCTCGTGACTGAGGTCTGCAACAATCTACTCAACCCTGAGAAACGCGAAGCCTACGCCGCCGAAGTCAGCGCGGATCAAGAAAAACAGCGTATTCGCTTTGCTGCCAACAATAAGGCAACTGACTTCCTGCCACTCGCGGCGGCACAAGCCAAACGCTTCACTTGCGACTGGGCCAATGCGCAGCTACCCTGATCGATTACATCGACTGGACGCCTTTTTTTATAACTTGGGAACTGGCTGGAAAATTTCCAAAAATTCTTGAAGATGAGGTGGTCGGGGCTTCTGCTCGTGAACTGTTTCAGGACGCTAAGGCCATGCTCGATCAATGGCTTACCACCGACCGGCTCAAAGCCTCTGCCGTCTTTGGCTTCTGGCCCGCCCAATCTGACGGGGATGACATTATTGTCTTTCAAGATGAAGACCGACAAACCGAGCGAACTCGCTTGCACCATTTGCGTCAGCAAATGCCTAAGCAGGACGATCAATCTCACCTTTGTCTAGCGGACTTTGTCGCGCCCAAAGAATCGGGCAAATCTGACTACCTAGGTGGTTTCGCAGTCACCGCTGGCATAGGCGCCGAAGCGCTCGCAAAGCGTTATCAAGATGACAACAATGATTATGCCTCTCTCATGATCAAAGCCTTAGCCGACCGACTCGCCGAAGCCGCCGCCGAGTACCTTCATGAGCAGGTCCGCCAGGTTCATTGGGGTTATGCACCTAGTGAAGCCTTAGATCAAATCGAGCTCATTAAGGAACGTTACCAAGGCATACGACCGGCCCCGGGTTACCCGGCCTGCCCTGATCACACCGAAAAAAGCACCTTGTTTGATTTACTCGACGCCGAGAACGCCATTGGCGTTCACCTGACCGAGAATTTTGCGATGACGCCGGCGGCCTCGGTGAGTGGTTTTTACTACTCCCATCCGCAGGCTAGTTATTTTGGGCTTGGAAAAATTGGATCCGACCAAGTCAGCCACTACGCTGCTCGAAAACAATGGCCCCTTGACATCGCAGAGCGGTGGCTCAGGCCTAATCTTGTGGGTTGATTCGGTTTTCTATTGGGGAAATCTGGATTTAATCCCGCTCGGGCTGCGAATTCATCTGGACAAGTTTTAAACTTCGGCTATCCTGCCGTCAGGGCACACTGATAGCGGTTTAATAACCTTGGTGTCCCGGGCAGGGTTGGTTTTAACCCGACCCAGCAGCCACTGGAGTAAACGATGTCGAACGATCCGAAGCGTCCTAATCAAGACCCCGTAAAACCAACCTTTTTCCAGATTTTGATCAGCGCTATCGGCGCCGCCATTGGCGTGCAACGATCTGAAGTACGGGAAAGGGATTTTCAATCCGACTCACCCATACCCTTCATTCTCGCCGGGCTGATTGTCACCTTTGTTTTTATCGGCACCCTGCTCACCGTGGTTTATCTAGTGATCTAGAATCCACAAAGCCGGTTTTCAAGCCAGCATCGCCAGCCGCTTTCAATATCGCAATGACGTCGGGCCTTCGCTCAGAGCGAAGACAACTGGGCGATCATCCACGACACCATCGCCTTGATCCTGATTTTCGTCTTGACTCATTGTGCGCTCCTGAAATAACAAAAATTATACCCTGATTCAGAAAAGCATATCCTTAGAAGAACAAAATGATTCATCAATCCAGTTGGAGCTGATAACGTCCCGCCATCAATCGCTGGGGCAAGCTATGTATCAGTACAACGAAGATGACCGCCTTTTCCTGCAACAACGCTGCGAGCAATTTCGAGATCAAACCACTCGATTTCTTGCGGGGACGCTACCCGCTGAGGAATTCCAACAACTGCGACTCCGAAATGGACTGTACATCCAGCGTTTGGCACCCATGCTTCGAATTGCGATTCCCTACGGCCTGGTCTCTGCCGGACAACTTCGTGCACTTGCCGGCATTACGAGGGACTTTGACAAAGGTTATGCACATTTTACAACGCGACAAAATATTCAACTGAATTGGCCGAAACTTGAAGCGATGCCGGACTTGCTTAGTCGTCTTGCAGAGGTCGATATGCACGCGATTCAAACCAGTGGCAGTTGCATCCGCAATATCACGTCCGATCAATTTGCCGGCGTTGCCGCAGACGAAGTGGCTGACCCACGACCCTGGGCGGAGCTTCTGAGACAATGGTCAACCCTGCACCCTGAATTCAATTGGTTACCCAGAAAGTTCAAGATTGCCCTTACCGGGGCCGCGTCCGATCGCGCCGCCATTGCGGTGCACGACATCGGCCTTCGTCTACAGTCAGATGCTGACGGCCTCTACTTCGAGGTCTGGGTGGGCGGCGGTTTGGGCAGAACGCCGCTCATCGGCGTGTGCATCAACCCCCATCTTGAACCCAAGCACTTAATCACTTATCTAACCGCTATTTTGAGGGTCTATAACCAATTCGGCCGACGGGATAACAAATATAAAGCGCGCATTAAAATCCTGGTCAAAGCCATGGGCAAAATCGATTTTGAAGCAGCGGTCAATGCGGCCTGGCAAGCGCTGAAAGATGGGCCAGAAACGATTCCCGAGGGTTCCATTGAACCGCTTCAGAGCCACTTCTCCCGACCGAACTACTTAACCCTTAACCCGGCGCCTTCGAGTCGAACGATTGCAACAGACCAACCTTTTGAGCGATGGCGTGCCCAAAATGTTCTGCCGCATCAGCAACCCGGTTACGCCGCAGTACACATCTCGCTCAAGCGAAAAGGCATCGCACCGGGCGATGTTTCAGATCGCGACCTCGAAGCCCTTGCCGATCTTGCCGAGCGCTATAGTTTTGGTGAAGCCCGCGTGACCCACGAGCAAAACATTGTTCTCGCGGATGTCGAGCAAACCAAACTGCCGGAACTCTTTCAAGCTTTGGGCCAGCACAATCTTGATCGCGCCAATCGTGGGCTTGCCACCGACATGATTTGCTGTCCTGGCGGTGATTACTGCTCACTGGCCAATGCTAAGTCGATCCCTGTGGCCGCAGCCATTGAAGAAACTTTTCAAGACCCTGAAGCAGAACGTCTGCTCGGACCACTCACCATCAATATTTCAGGCTGCATGAACGCCTGTGGACACCATCATGTGGCCAACATTGGCATTCTGGGTGTTGACAAAAAAGGCCAAGAGTTCTATCAACTCTCGGTGGGCGGTGAACCGGGCGATCAGGCGAGAATCGGGCGCATCCTCGGGCCGTCGGTTGCCCGAGCCGAAATCCAATGGGTCGTTCAGCGATTGACCCAGTGCTACCAGCAACACCGGGACGATGCGGAAACGTTTAACCAAACCCTAGACCGGGTGGGCATCGAGACCTTTAAGTCTGCGGCCTATGAAGGGTTAACGTCATGAAGCTGATCACCACTCTGAGCGGCTATCCTGAGCTCCAGGAGATCGATGCGATTTGGTCGGGATATGACGAACCGCTCGCGGCTAAAGGCGCTGAGCTGGCAGCCAATGCGGCCAGCAGCCTCAAAATTGAAGCCGATGCCGGACCAGAGGCCTTCCAGCCCTACCTGGACGCGGTTGGACTCATCTTATTGCACTTGCCGGTCTTTACCGACGGGCGGCCCTACTCGCTTGCTGCCATGCTCAGGCAGCATTATCGCTATGCGGGCGAAATACGCGTCTTCGGCGATGTTCGTCGGGAACAACTCGATCACTTGCACCGATGCGGTATCACGAGCTTTGTCTTAAATCAGGACGAGGATGCAGCTTCTGCCCTCGGCCAAATCGGTTATTTTTCAAAATGGTACCAGCCCAATATTTCAGCTTAAGTTCACGTCTTGTTGAAACCTTGGCTTTGCCTCTGCTGAACCCTTTCGGCTCGACGACGCATTGATCAAATTGCGATGTCAACGTGCTCACCAAGCCCCACGCCGGAAGGGCGAATCAATAAGAGGCACTTTTGCTCGAACGCTGAGGTTAGGACACTCGAACCAAGGTTCGCCCAACAACCCCACCGGCTAATAGCGCATCAACCCTCCCGGATATACCGTCAAGGCCGACCTCTGTCGCCATTTGGCCAAGGTTCGGTAATCGCCACTCTTCTGCAAGCCGAGTCCAGTTGCGGGCTTTATCTTCTAGTGGCAACTCAACCGAGTCGACGCCCAACACGTTGACACCCCGCAGGATAAAGGGCAGCACCGTAATATCCATCTTCGGTGACGCGACTAAACCGCAAATCGCAACACTGCCTTGGGGATATAAAGATTTGATGACATTCGACAGCATATCGCCGCCAACGGTATCAACCGCATGCGCATACAGCGGCTTTAAGATCGGGCGACTGGACTGCTCCGACAAGGCCTCCCGGCCAATCACCGTCTCGGCGCCGAGCGCTTTTAGATAATCCACTTGATCGGTCTTGCCCGAGACGGCAATCACCTCAAAACCAAGGTGCGCCAAAAGCGCAATCGCAACCGAACCAACGCCACCCGTGGCACCCGTAACTAAGACCGGACCCTGTTCTGGCTGCGCATTCATCCAAAGCAGCTTCTCCAAACACAAGGCAGCCGTCAGCCCAGCGGTACCCAGGATCATACTTTCTCTAAGCGACAGTCCGGCCGGCATGGGGAGCACCCACCCCGCTGGCACTCGAATATATTGCCCGAAACCACCCGGCGTATTCATGCCGAGATCGAAGCCGATCACCAGCACTTCACTCCCAATCGATAACGTTGGATCCGTTGAGGCCCTGACAATTCCCGCCGCGTCAATTCCTGGCGTATGGGGGTATTGTCTGGTCACGCCCGGCACACCGGATGCGCTCATTGCATCCTTGTAGTTAACAGAAGAGTATAAGACCTCGATGAGCACATCCCCGTCAGGCAGGTCATCGGTCTCCCTAGAAATCACCTGATGACGGGTGCCCTGCTCATCTTTTTCAACCCAAAATGCATCGAATGTCGTCATAACCACTTGTCCTTAAAAAAATATTTCATTCAACGGACCGCGTTCGCTGATCCATCACGCCCTACCTTTTCTTTTTTAATCTAAATTGTGGTGGGCCAATACTCGGTTTTGGGTTGGAATAAGCGCCGTCAGTTGCGCAAATCGCTTTACCAATTTTTCCACTTTGCTTTGTTGAAGTTCATAAACGATCTCATACACCGCTGCGGTTTCCATTTTATCGACCAAGTATTCGTCGCTTGTTTGAATCGCATCAATCAACTGCATCTGCAGCGCCCGTTGTCCATACCAGGCCTCGCCGGTCGCAACTTCTCAATATCAACCTGTGGACGACGCTCTGCGACATACTGCTTAAACAGGGTGTGGGTTTCTTCCAACTCCTCAACAAATTTCTCACGGCCCTCATCGGTATTTTCACCGAACATCGTCAACGTGCGCTTGTACTTACCCGCAGTGAGTATCTCGAAGTCCACATCATGCTTCTTAAGGACCCTGTTAAAATTTGGCATCTGCGCCACCACACCGATCGAGCCGACAATAGCAAAGGGTGCTGCCAAAATTTTATCCGCTACACAGGCCATCATATAGCCGCCACTGGCGGCAACCTTGTCTACCGCGACGGTTAACTTGATACCCTGCTTTGTGATGCGGCGCAATTGAGAGGCCGCCAGGCCATAACCGTGCACCACGCCGCCGGCGCTTTCCAGCCGGACCAACACTTCGTCATCGCCTGACGCCACGGTTAAAACGGCCGTCACCTCTTGCCTCAAACTGCTGACCGCAGACGCCTCAATGTCCCCTTCAAAATTGAGCACAAAAACCCGAGGGGCCGCCGTTTCTTCAGCGTCAGAATCCTTCTCGGACCGTTTCAGCGCAGCCTTCTCGGCCTTTACACGCTGCTTCTCTTCTTTTTTGGCGGTCTTCTGGGCACTTTTTTGCCCTTCATGACTCATCATTGCTTGATTCAATGACTTAGCCACCTGCTCAAAGGCTTCATTGAGATGCTTCACTTCTAATCGTCCAGGTTCACTCTGGGCGCCTTGCTGTCTTGCACTGACGAGCACCGTGACCAAGATGACCAGCGCAACAACAACCGTCACCACTTTGGCCAGGAACAGCCCATATTCAATCAAAAATTCCAAATCGCACCCTATCCACCTAATATTAGTCTTAAAATAGTATCACACAGTGTATGAGCCACCGCCCTAACTCGAGCCGTTCAATTTTTTCGGAGTCCCTATGGATCTCACTCAGCTACTCAATACTTGGCAATCAGTCCTCGAAGACCGGTTTAGGTCCGGCTTTCTACCCATAGAAGAAACCATTTTTCAATTTGAATTTGAATTACAGACAGAACCCGCACTGTATCTCACAGCAAATCAGCACGCCTTTGCCTGGTCCCCTGGCACCCATCCTGCGCCGACCCTCACGCTTTATGTCCGCGACCATGCAACCACCTATCGATTGTTAACTGGCGAAGAAGATGGCATGAGCGCCTTTATGGCAGGGTCTTATCGGGCCGATGGCAACATCATACTCAGCCAGCTGTTATTGTATGTCTTTCAACAACCCGCCTTACTCCAAACCCAACAAGTGATTGATTAGTCCTGCGAGGGGCTGGCGTTGAGGTCATCCCACAAACAACCCTCATCTGAGCTTGATCGAAGCATCTCTAGCATCAGCGCGTGGGCTGACTGCTCTGCAACGCTGGACGAGACATCGGCAGACGACGGATAGTCGAGACATTGTTTACTTCTCCACTGTCTGAGTCGGATGACTCGCTCATATTCAAGCTAACTTGGCCGCCAGTCATTAGCAAGTAGACATCCGCCAGAATCTCAGCATCCAGCAAAGCGCCATGCAAGGTTCGACCTGAGTTGTCGACACCCAAACGCTTACACAAGGCATCAAGATTATTTTTCTGACCGGGATAGCGCTTGCGCGCTAGCGTCAGGCTATCGATAACCCCGCAGCGCTGCCCCATTTTACGGGGTTCCCGTGAGCGTTTTAATTCGTGATCTAAAAACCCGATATCGAAACCGGCATTGTGAATAATCAGTTCCGCACCCTCAACAAACGCGAGAAAGGACGTTTTGATCCCTTCGAAGTCCGGCTTATCGGCTAGAAATTCAAGCGATATCCCATGAACCGCCTGAGGACATGGGGCGGTGCCCCATGCTGGTATGAGGTCGAGCCTTTGGCCCTGTTTATTAGGACAAGATGTTCCGTTGCACTCTCTAGAGAAGCGTGTCGCTCGCGGGTGCCTGGGAATCGAGGTATCCTTGGTCGGTGACGAGGTTACCCGCGTCGATGGCTTCGTGGACGAGTTCATCGCAGCGCTCGTTGAGTTCATTGCCGGCGTGGCCCTTGACCCATTTCCAAACCATCTTGTGCTTGGCTTGAGCGGCGTCGAGGCGTTGCCAGAGGTCTTTGTTGAGGACTGGCTTTTTGTCGGACTTTTTCCAGCCCTTTTTCTTCCAGTTGGTGAGCCAGTTTTTGTTCAGAGCATCGACGACGTATTTGGAATCAGAGTGAAGCATGGCTTCGCAAGGTTCGCTCAGGAGTTCCAATGCGCTGATGGCCGCCATCAGCTCCATTCGATTGTTGGTTGTCGCCGCCGCCGAACCTGACAAACAGCTTTCTTCTCCGTCAACTCGAATCAAGGCGCCCCATCCACCCGGTCCGGGATTACCTCGACAAGCACCATCTGTAAAAACTTCTATCATCTGATTACGCGACCTCTATGATTGATTCTGTTCAACGAGACGGGGTTAAACCACCCGTACTCGGCTCCGGTAAACTCAAACCTGAAAATCGAATTGAACGCCGCATTACAGGACTGCGGGTCGGCGTCAAGGGTCCCACATACTTTCTTGCAACCAGGACGTAAACCCCACCGGTTGGCAGATTATACCGCCGACCCAGCCCCAAACCGAAACTCGGTGGCGGTAACCGCCGCACTGACCATGGCAAGCCAAAGTCAGCAAACAAAACTCGGTCAATTTTAAAGTTCAGTAGATTCAGCCAATCCATCAACCGATAAGCGGATCGAAAATGGCCTTTAAAGGGATAATTCGCTGTCGCCCCCGACAGGCGCTTGCGTAGGCCCCAAAAACTAAGCGGATTGAATGCCGTAATAATGAGCGTTCCCATCGGCATTACCATTCGCGCAGATTCTGCGAGCAGCGCTTGGGGACGATCGGAGAACTCCAGTAGATGATGAAGCAACAGAAGGTCAACTTGGTCGGATTCGATCGGCGTCTGTAAGGGCGAGGCAATTAATTGGGGCGCCAACAAGCCATCTTCGCCCAAACAAACCTTATTAAGGATCGGGCTTTTTTGGAACAAGGGGGTTTTCTGAGCACTGATCTGAATAAGGTGGTATCCAAATAGATCTTCTAGTAACTCATCATGCAGGGCCTGCTCTGTCCCCAGTAAGCGTTGTCCCAACGGGCTGCTGAACCAGCGTGCAAGTGCTTTTCGTTCTGCTTTGACCGTTTGAGTCATATCAGGCATTGAGATGGACTTCCTGGTGGTTCAGCATCGACTGAGTATTTAGTTCGACAGTGCTTGCCCTGTAGTCTACGCCATTATGAAGTAGATCCGCTGAAAACCCGGTGGGCAAGCGCACATCGGGGAGTCTTAACGGTTACGAGCCTGAATTGAACGCCCAACGACTTGCCCTGAACCCGCGTTGACAGGGGCAGAGAAGCGGTTTAACACTGCTTTCGGAAGCTTGTCAGCCGGTAACGAGCGCCAGTTTTACGATCAACGACCCTTCCTCTCGCTCGATAAGCCACAACGCCTATTGATACCGGCCCGTTTCCCTCAATCCTTGCCGAACCAAATCCTTTTCGACGCAATGCTGGCTCAACCCATCTGAAAAATCCTTTATACTGCCAACATGCCAACCTCCTTAAACCGCTTGCCGGAACGCCTTTGTCTTATCAGTTTATGCCTCGTCATTGCCGCCTGCACACAACTGGCCGGGCAGCCACAGGGGACCACAACCGTCAATGAACAAGCCGCTGAAGGGCAAGGCTTGGGAAAGCCCGAGGCAGTCACCCCAGATCCAGAACGGGGCGCCGCAAATTTTGGTGCCGCTTTGAAAGCCCCACCGGCGGCCCTTTTCGACGACACCAACAGCGCCCCTCAGCAGTGCCACCAAACCGACAATCAGACCTGCGGCGCGCTCGTAGCAACCCCTGAGCCGAAAGAATTTTGGTCGCAATTGAGAGGCCGCTTTGCCCTCGAATTACATCTCAACGAACCCCAGGTTCAGGCCCAATTAAATTGGTTTGTCGCCAATCCCGAGTACCTCACTCGCGTTTTCAAACGCGGCGCCCTGTATCTTCCGCACATCGTTAACCAAATCGACGCTGCGAACCTCCCCATGGAACTCGTACTGCTGCCGGTCGTTGAAAGTGCATTTGACCCGTTTGCCTATTCCTCCGGCCGGGCATCGGGACTTTGGCAATTTATTCCCGCAACTGCGCGGCTGTATCAGGTCAAGATTGACTGGTGGTACGACGGGCGACGGGATCTCATCGATAGCACAACCGCTGCGACCGAATTCCTCCTTGATCTAGGAAAGACCTTTGATACCGACTGGACACTGGCGCTCGCCGCTTATAATTCGGGTCCTGGCACCGTTAAGAAGGCCATCCGAAAAAACAAGAATAAGCGGCGCTCAGAAGCCTTCTGGCAGCTGGACTTGCCGCGGGAAACCCGAGCCTATGTTCCAAAACTCCTCGCATTAGCCGCCATCGTTAAGACCCCGGAGAAATACAATATTACGCTGCCAGCCATACCGCTGGATTCCCAAATTATCGCGTTTGATCTAGATCACCAAATTGATCTTGCTCTGGCCGCAGAACTCGCTGAAATCAGTCTTGAGAAACTCTACCGCTTGAACCCCGGGTTTAATCAGTGGGCAACCCATCCGAATGGCCCGCACCGCCTGGTCATTCCGGTCGAGCAGGTCAAGGTTATGACTGAGAATCTGGCGCTGCATCCACCAGAGGGTCGCCTGCGATGGATCCAGCATAAGATCCGCTCGGGTGAGACGCTTGGGGGTATTGCGCAACGCTACGGTTTATCCATCAATGCGCTGAGTCAAACCAATCACCTCAAAAGCCAACAAATTATTGCTGGCGATACCTTGATTGTCCCCACGCCGATCAACCCGCCACTCGATTACGGTTTATCCGTATCCGGTCGAAGTGCCAAGAGAATCCAACACTATGAAACCCGATATGGCGCACCGCCTGAAAAGTACCGAGTTCAATCTGGCGACAGCCTTTGGTCCATAGCCAAAACCCACCGGGTCAAAGTGGGTCAATTGGCTAAGTGGAATGGCTTGGCGACGAGAGCCCCGTTGAAGGTTGGCGAAACCCTGTTCATCTTCAATGACGAGCCTTCCGTTGGCGGCCTAACAATGGCATCAGCCGAGCCAAGGGCAACCGACGCGATGATGCGCTCTGTTTACTACCGCGTCCGACAAGGGGATTCATTATCTAAGATCGCGGGCCGATTCAACACAACGGTTGCCGCCATCAAAGCGAAGAATTCATTCCTAAACCAGCAAAAGTATCTTCAACCAGGAGACCAACTGACCCTTGTGTTGAACGTTCGAAAGTCTCGCTAGACCGCCGCTTTCGAATCTGCTGCTAGAAATTCTGCCCTTGTATATCACCTAACGTTTGCAACGAAGATTGAAAGCGTTTGAATTCTAGGCCACCAAGCTGATTTTCAAGCAACTGTGTAATCGCTTGATTTTCCATCCCCAGACCCGATGGACCCCCAGGATTTTTGACATTGGTTACCGACACGACCGCGACATCGCCACCATCAAGCGCGGCAATTCCGACCGATTTTGTCATGCCAGATGGTTTTGGTAAGGCAAAGGCTTGCGTTCTCAACGCTTGAGGAATATCTGGCTGATACCGAGTCATATTGGTTTTGACGGACCACTCCATCCCGACGTCCTCAGCGACCACGCGCGTAATGTCCCCAGCCTCCAACCTTCCTACCGCCTCGAGCGCTAAGGATTGTGCCAGCTCAGAGGCTTTGATTTGCTTTAAAACGGTCTCAATATCTGCCGTGACGGCGTCAAAGGGTTTTAAAACACTTTCGGCATAGGCCGTCACACGAACGACCACGGCAACGCCATCATTCAACTCGATCACCGCACTGTTGTTGCCATCAATCATCAAATCGGGCGAAAAGACTGCATCCTTGACACGAGCATTGGATAAGACGCTCTCTGTTGAGCGCCGCCCTTGTCCTGTAACCTGGATAATCTCTAAGCCGAGCTGATCAGAAACACCTTCGAGATCAGGATCCTCAAAAGCCATTTCATCCAACTCGCTCATCGACGCGACATAGGTCTCCTTGACAGCGTCTTCGCGATAGGCGGCTTCTACCGCCTCAGCAACCGCATCAAACGCGGTAACCGTTGCGGGCAGCAATTCCGACAGCTGGATCAAATGAAATCCAAATTGCGTTTCGATCGGCGGCGAAACCTCGCCTTCCGAGGTCAATTCAAACGCGGCCGCTTCAAAAGGCGCGACAAAGATATCGCGTTCGGCCAAGCCCAAATCACCACCGACCACGGCACTGGAGGCTGTCAGTTAGATGGCGCTGGATCTGCCTACCTCGACAGTGGACCCGCTTTGGATCGTATTAACCAGCTCAGGCATAGCTTTGAGTGGTTGCAGCATAGGATATGCGCAATTCGGCGTTGCTCGGCCTGCGTGTAGAGATCAACCCGGTCGGTATAAAAGGCTCTCAGCGCCTCAGGGGAGACCGAAACCGCTGCCATGAGGTCCGACTTCGCGAGTTGTACATAGGCGATATCGATGGTTTCTTCGGTGAAAAACTGATCCCGGTTGTCATCATAGTAGTCTTGAACACTCATCGCATCGATTACGACGTCAGCCTCAAGATCGCTTACCTTAAAAGTGATGTAGGTCACGTCGCGAGTTTGACGAGACAAGCTGGTTGTCCGCTGCATCTCAGCCTCGGTCAAAAATGAAGACCCCTGAATGGCCTCAGACAACTGACCCAGGGCCTCATCCAACCGAATCTCCTCTCGGTAGGTCACCGGGTCATAACCGGCACTCGCCAGCACCAAGCGGTATTGATTTGGGTCAAAGCTGCCATTGACCTGAAAAACTTCCGTTTGCACCAGAGATTGATCGAGACTGGTATCGCTGGCCGTCAGACTCAATTGATCAACCGCCTGGCTTAGAAGCTTGCGGGTGATTAAAGATTGCAAAACATTGGCTCGTAATTCGTCTTCATCAATGGTTTCAGGCGTCATACCCTGACTCATCAACATCCGGCGGTTACGCTCGACGGCAACCTCCATCTCGGAGGCGGTCACGTCTTCACCATTCACACTTGCAACCCGGGCGACTGGGGTTAGGAAGGTGCTGATTGACCCTAAACCGAAGAAGGCAAAAGCAATAATAATCAAACCAATAATAACCTTGGTGCCAAAGCCTTGGCCCTGCTCACGCATACTCATGATCGACATACTAACCCCTTGCAACGACTCGGTTTTGAGCCCAGTAGTTTACACCAATAATTTATCTGGAAACCGCTCTAAGTCGGTTTTACACAAATAAAACGGCGCCAAAAGGCGCCGTTTTATTAAACAACATTCTGTTTTAACAACTTGATTGCATTCATTAATTATAGAAAGGCTAGCTTAACGGCGCTTTCTTATCAGAATCTTTTTTAGAAGCGTTTTTCAACAGCTTCCAATCAAGCATGACCGATGCAGGCCTTAAAACGATTCAAGCGGTTAGCACACCCCTTTGGGGAATATGACAAAAGCTTAATCCAATTCAAATGACGCGTCGCTCATCGATCCAACCAAAGGGCGTCCGCTTAGTTGACTGCGTCTTTCAGTGCCTTACCAGCTTTAAAAGCCGGCACGTTGGCCGCCTTAATTTGGATCGCTTCGCCAGTCTTTGGATTACGACCAGGGCGTGCAGCTCGGCGACGAACTGAGAAAGTCCCAAACCCCACCAGCGTCAAGGAATCACCGCCCTTGAGCGCGCCCGTGACAGACTCGACCACCGCATCCAAGGCCCGGCTTGCAGCCGCCTTAGAGATATCCGCGGATTCAGCAATATTGTCGATTAATTCTTGTTTGTTCAAAATTCACCTCTTAATTTAATTTTGATTGACGAAACGGTTACTTCAGACGTTACTAGATTCACGAGCTTTTTATAACAACTGACCTCTAAGGGGTCAAGCAATAACTAGTGCGGACTAACGCGATTTTACCCTGCTTTTCCGTTACCTTCGCCGCAGCAATCGCCTCTAGAGTTAACGGTGTCGGCTGATGCTGTAATGCCACCTCTAACACCTGGTCTATCCAGCGTACCGGCACTATTTCGAGATCCGCCTTAATGTTGTCAGGAATCTCGGCAAGATCACGTTCATTGTCAGCGGGAATCAGCACAGTTTTTATATTGCCCCGATGAGCCGCGAGCAGCTTCTCTTTCAGTCCACCGATTTTTAAGACTTGTCCGCGCAGGGTGATTTCACCGGTCATGGCCACATCTGCGCGCGCGGGGATATTGGTTAAGACCGAGACCAGCGCCGTACAGAGTGCGATACCGGCACTGGGTCCGTCTTTCGGCGTGGCACCTTCGGGCATATGAATGTGCAGATCTACTTTTTTGTGGAAGTCTGGATCGATACCCAAGGCATCAGACCGACTGCGAACGACTGTAATCGCCGCCTGGATGGACTCTTGCATCACATCACCCAAAGACCCGGTTTTGATGGTCACGCCTTTACCGGGCACGACAGCCGTCTCAATGGACAATAATTCCCCTCCCACACTGGTTACGGCAAGGCCCGTTACCTGGCCGACCTGATCTTCGGTTTCTGCTCGGCCGTACTTAAATCGACGGACGCCAAGGTAGTCCTCTAGCTGCGCCGGCTCGATGGTCATGGGCAATTGCGCCTCGGTTGAGGTTACCGCTCTGACAACCTTACGGCAGATTTTTGAAATTTCGCGTTCCAAACCACGAACGCCAGCTTCTTTCGTATAAAATCGAATCAAGTCCAGCATGGCCGCATCGGTAATGATGAGCTCGCCCGGGGCAAGGCCGTTATTCTTCAACTGTTTTGCGAACAAAAATCGAGTCGCAATATTCAACTTTTCATCCTCGGTATAGCCAGGAATACGAATGACTTCCATTCGATCAAGCAGTGGCGCGGGGATGTTCATTGAATTTGACGTGCAGATGAACATCACCTCGGAAAGATCATAATCCACCTCAAGATAATGATCATTGAAAGCAGTATTTTGCTCTGGGTCGAGCACCTCCAAGGAGGCCCGAGGCCGGATCGCCGCGGTGAAATCCATAGCCCCATCTTGTCGATTTCATCCAGCAAGAAACAGGGGGTTTCTTCACCCCAACCTTGCTTAATTTCTGAATCACTCTTCCTGGCATAGCACCAATATAAGTTCTTCTATGGCCTCTGATTTCAGCTTCATCCCTAACTCCACCCAATGACATTTTAATAAACTTTCTATTAGTTGGCAATACTGGATCCAAGTGAGGTTTTTCCGACTCCTGGAGGACCAACAAGACATAATATTGGACCTTTTATCTTTTTTAGTCCTTTGCTGAACAGCGAGATACTCCGTTATTCTCTCCTTAACTAACTTCAGTCCATAGTGATCTTCATTCTAAAACTTTTTCTGCTTGATCTAACTTAACCTTTGCATTTGTCTTCTTTTTCCAAGGTGCGCCAATTAAGACATCCAAATAGTTTCTAACCACAGTAGCTTCTGCTGACATGGGACTCATTTTTTTAATTTGCTGAAAGTTCAATTTTAGCTTTCTCTGACGCTTCTTTTAATTCCTGATTTTTCTATTTGTTTTTCTAAATCTTCGAATTCATTAGAGGCATCGTCCATGTCACCAAGCTCTTTTTGAATCGCCTTCATCTGCTCATTGAGATAATACTCGCGCTGGCTTTTCTCCATTTGTTTCTTGACGCGACCACGCACCTTTTTATCCAAGCCCGAAACCTCTATTTCACCGGTCAAAAGGGTTGATAGGCGATCAATCCGTTTCCGGACATTTTGAATTTCGAGCAGCGCTTGCTTCTCCTTCAAGCTGAGGGTCAATTGCGCCGCAATCGTGTCGACCAAGCGGCTGGGCTGCGAAATACCAGAGACCGTGGTCACCACTTCTGACGGGATTTTTTTGCTGGTCTCGACATAGGCTTCAAAGGTTTTCATCAGCCCTTGGCAAAGCACTTCGGCTTCGCCATCGATCAAAGCTTCTTCAGCAATCAACTCGATATCTGCGCGAAACACCTCGGCCTCATCCCTCAAATCGAGAACCCGTGCCCGACTTTCGCCTTCAACTAAGATTTTAACCGTCTTGTCGGGCAGTCGAATCAATTGCAGGATCGTGGCCGTCGTGCCATATCGATACAGATCCTCGGGTTTCGGATCATTGTTCTCTGGCTCAATCTTCGCCAGTAATAAAATGCGCTTATCGCCCTCTTGCGCTTGGGCTGCCTCGAGCGCCGCAATCGACTTAGGCGTCCCGATAAATAAGGGTTGAACGCCATGGGGATAAACGACCATGTCTCGAAGGGTCACCACTGGAACTTCAAAAATTGTTGCCATTTAACTGTCTACTCCGCTGATGTCTCTTGCCGGCGTTTTGGATCTTGACGAACATCGCACGTTCGATAACGCGGGCCTGTTACCCAATTTTTACGCCCTTCATCGCACGCCAAACTACTCATCTTCATTACGTTATCATACCTTTGATCTGATTCACGCCAACCGCCGTGACAAAAATCGGGTGTTCGCTGCGAGCGCACACATCGCAACCGCTTTGCCGCCAACGCTTGAGGTCAACACAACAACTGGAGCAATCGTTCACCTCACTGCGGCCTCAACTATCTTTAATTTCAAACCGAATCAGAAGCCCTAGCCGCTGGGCGGCTTCATCTTTGATCGCGCACCCTAAGACTCTAAGAACGCGATCGGTGCGCCATTGGATCACTCTTTCAATCGGGCCTTCTAACTGGGTTGGTTCGGCGCAGGCCAACCCCTTTTTGCTAGAGAAAGGGGCCTGTAAGCAGGCGGCGCGCTTGTCTGAAAAACAAGGAAGGGCCGTTGCGCCATTTTGGGGCAACACAGCGAACGGAGCTGAATCAGGCGCTGTGGCCTTGCGCCAAAGCCGTCATAGAACCCCTAACCGGCAGCAGAGAATTTCGCAACCCGCCGCCTAGGACCCTCGTGCCCGTTCGGGATTACTGCTCTTGGGACTTCTTCTGATCCTGGGGCTGTTGATAAATCAACATGGGCTCACTCTTGCCGAGGATAACATTCTCATCGACCACGACCTTCACCACCTCATCTTGAGACGGAATGTCATACATGACATCCAGCAAGACAGATTCCAGAATTGAGCGTAAACCCCGTGCGCCGGTCTTGCGTTCGGTCGCCTTGCGCGCAATAGCCCTAAGGGCATCTTCCCGGAAATCGATCTCCACATCTTCCATTTCGAAGAGTTTCGAATACTGCTTGGTGTAGGCGTTTTTCGGCTCGGTCAAGATTCGAACCAACGCGTCCTCATCCAATTCATCAAGCGTTGCCAGAACGGGTAACCGGCCAACGAATTCTGGAATCAACCCGTAACGAACCAGGTCCTCAGGCTCAACCGATTTGAGGGTTTCCCCAAGATTTTTCTTGCTACTTTCTGAAACAACGGTTGCACCAAAACCAATACCACTTTTGGCAGATCGGTCCCGAATGACCTTATCAAGCCCTGCAAAGGCGCCGCCACAGATGAACAATATATTGGAGGTATCAACCTGAAGAAACTCTTGTTGTGGATGCTTTCGACCGCCCTGCGGGGGCACTGAGGCCACCGTGCCTTCGATTAACTTGAGCAACGCCTGTTGAACGCCCTCCCCTGAAACGTCTCGAGTAATCGATGGATTATCACTTTTCCGAGAGATCTTATCGATTTCATCGATGTAGACGATGCCAACTTGCGCTTTATCAACATCGTAATCGCATTTCTGAAGCAGCTTTTGAATGATGTTCTCGACATCTTCCCCAACATAACCCGCCTCGGTCAGCGTGGTTGCATCAGCGATTGTAAAGGGAACATCTAGCAGTCTCGCCAAGGTCTCGGCAAGTAGGGTTTTACCCACTCCGGTCGGCCCGACCAATAAGCAGTATGTTTGATTTAGACAACTCAACGTCATCTTTCTTGGCGCTGTAATTTAGGCGCTTATAATGGTTGTAGACGGCAACAGAAAGGATGCGTTTCGCTCGCTCTTGACCGATCACATACTCATCTATGATTGCACTGATCTCCTGAGGCGTATATAGTCTGCCATCAATATTCACACGTGGTGTCTTTGGTTTCCTCGCGAATGATATCCATGCAGAGCTCGACACACTCATCGCAAACATAGACCGATGGTCCAGCGATCAGTTTCCTGACTTCGTGCTGACTTTTTCCGCAGAAATTACAGTGCAGTAACTTCCCATCGCCGTTATTTCCATCTTGATCGTCAGACATATTCACCTCACTTCCGATTCTTTCGCAAAATTCCGAGTCGCTGGTGCACATTGCGGTCCGGCGGGCCTTGGCCGATGTGATCTCAAGATAGACCAGCCAATTATTATCCAATCACTGCAGAACGATCCGTTCTAAAGTGCCTCATTCCCTCATCTAAAGCCTACCGCGTTTCTTGGCTTTAAAACACTCGCGGCCATCACTCTAAGAAGCTGACGCGGTTCAGGGTCTCTGGCCAGAATGTTTTTGATCCAACGTCTTTTATCTATCTGACCCAACGCTTAAACCTTAAATCATCCTGACCAACCTGGCCAGTGCGCGCCTAACCCTTTTTTAAACAACCGCCTTGGCGGCCGTTTAGACCAACCCAGGCTACTTCACCGCGGTTAAGCTGGTCGATCTCGGCTCCTGTACTTTATCGATCAAACCATAGGTTTGCGCATCATGCGCATTCATAAAATAATCGCGCTCTGTATCGATGGCTAACTGTTCAGGCGTTTTGCCAGTATGCAGCGCCATAATTTCGTTCATCCGCTCCCGCAAATACAAGATCTCTTTTGCCTGTATTTCGATGTCTGAGGCCTGCCCTTGTGAGCCGCCACTAGGCTGATGAATCATGACCCTTGAATTGGGCAAACAATAGCGTTTGCCGGCCGCACCGCCCGCCAATAACAAAGCACCCATACTTGCCGCTTGACCAATACACATTGTGCTGACATCGGGCTTAATAAACTGCATGGTGTCGTAGATTGCAAGACCTGCCGTCACCGAACCACCCGGTGAGTTGATATACAATTGCACGTCCTTGTCTGCATTTTCAGATTCAGCAAACAACAACTGCGCAACAATCAGGTTTGCAACATTGTCATCGATTGGACCGACAACAAAAATAATCCGTTCTTTCAAGAGCCGGCTATAGATATCGTAGGAGCGCTCACCTCGGGCAGTTTGTTCCAAAACCATTGGAATCAATCCGAGACCTTGGGTCACTGGTTGCATGGGATCATTAAAATCTGAGTTCATGGACACGGCCCTTTTCCTAATCTGCTTTGCGTGATGCCTAATAATTTTTTGATTCAAGGCGCTAATTCTAAACGTTATTTCTAGAACCTGTTGTAATGCGTTTTAACCCGTTCTTACACATTCGAGAGTATGCCCGAGTCCTCCCACCCGACTGTTTCTTATATAAGCCCTAATTCTCAAAACTCAAGGGCTAAACAAACCAGGGTTTAAACCCTTTCCTCGCCTTAAATTCTCACCGAGGGTGACCCCTCGGCAGCGCAGGGGCCTCGATTACGACTATTTTGACCTGACCGCATCGAGGCCTCTGACCATCCTATCGCCTCTCAACTAAGGCTGCCACAGTCAATTGGCGAGACTCATCATGAACGGCCGCGCGTTCCATTTAATACGCGCGTGCATTGAAGCTGGATTGTTAACACGGCGGCGCGGGGTCATTACGCTCGCGCCCGACGGCCTGTAGCCTCTAACCTCTAACCTCTAACCTCTAACTACGCACTCGACCAGCGCCTGCTTGCCGGCGCCTTACGCCTTGTCATCCGCGCTCGCATCGTCGAGCACTTCGGCCGCACTCACCGCTGCCTCTTCTTCAGCCTCGGCGACTTCAGCCTCGGCGACTTCAGCCTCGGCGACTTCAGGTTCAGCAACTTCAGGTTCAGCAGGCTTTAGCGCCTCTTCATAGCTGACGCGCGTCTCTTCGATATCCGCTGAGTCGAGGATTAACGACACAATTTGCTCTTCAAGAACCAAACTCTGGACCTGGCTCAGCTGCTGCTCATTGCTATAGTAATAATTAATCAGCTGCTCAGGCTGCTCGTAACTGCTCGCAATTTCTTCAATTTTGGTGCGGACCCGCGCCTCGTCAGAAACAACATTGTTTTGCTCAACAATCGCGTTCACAATCAGGCCTAGCTTTACCCGACGCTCAGCCTGGTCGGTAAATAACTCTAGCGGCAACATATTGACATCGAACTGCTGCCCGCCACCAAATTGTTGCACCATTTCCTGACGCATACGCTGACATTCATCGTTGACCAAGGCCTTCGGTGAATCCACCGGGGTGACCAATATCAAACCATCCATAACCTGCGTTTTGACACGATTCTCGACCGCCGCCTTGAGTTCCTTTTCCATATTGTTTTGGACTTCGACTCGAAAGGCAGCCATTCCGCCGTCTTCGACCCCAAACTCCTTGAAAAAATCCTCGTTTAATTCTGGCAGCGTTGATTCCGCAACTTCATGAACTTTAACGGCAAACACCGCCTGCTTACCTGCCAAGTCTTCGGCCTGATAATCATCGGGAAAGGTCACGGTGATATCTTGTTCCTTGCCGGCCGTTAAACCAACGATCCCATCTTCAAAGCCAGGGATCATGGTGTTAGAGCCTAAGATCAGCTTATTATCATCGCCTTGACCACCATCGAAGGCCTCCCCATCAACGGTACCGGCAAAGTCTATGGTCACCTGATCATCCAGCGCGGCCCCTCGATCAACGACCACAAAAGACTTGCGCTGGTCCCTGAGTTTCTCAATCATCAATTCAAGATCATCCGGTGACACGTCCGCCACGGGTTTAGTGACCTTGATATCGCCGAAGGCACCTAACTTAATCTCAGGAAAAATCTCAATTAATGCGGAAAACGTGAGGTCTTTATCAAGCTCCATCACCACATCTTTAATTTCCGGCATTCCGGCAGGTTTAAGCGATTGCTGATCGACCGCAGCGGCAAAACTTTGCTGCATAATTTCGCTAGAAACTTCCTGCAAAATGCCCGGCCCAAAGCGTCGGCGAACTTCTCGAATCGGAACTTTTCCAGGCCTGAAGCCTTTAATGCGAACCTGCGACGCCGCTTCTTTGATCTTCACCTCGACCTTCTCGGAAACTTCCGAGGCCGGCACTGTGATGCGCATTTTGCGCTCAAGTTTTGAAACTGTCTCAACCGTAACTTGCATAACCGTTCACCACCTCAGTATGGTACTCGCAGACCCACCTTAAGCCCCAAGGGCTTTCGGCATCGTGCTGTTGTCTTAAAAGTGGTGCGAAAGGAGAGACTCGAACTCTCACACCTTGCGGTACTGGAACCTAAATCCAGCGCGTCTACCAATTCCGCCACTTTCGCATTGTTTGATCACCCCGATCTCACGCGTTAACTGTGATGGGATCGGTGCACCCGCGGATCTAGGTCCCTCGGGGGCGGCAATTATAGAGCCTATAGGAAGCCACCACAACCGCCGAGCCCAAGCTCGAACCAATTAAACGTCATGGTGCCATCCCTTTTTTAGAACCCATTGAGGCTTGCGTAACGCTCACGATGGAAAAGCGCATCGCCCAAGAAAGCGGCGGCAACACGCGCACGCTTCATATAAAAACCGATGTCGTATTCGTCGGTCACGCCAATACCGCCATGAATTTGAATTAACTGACTCGACATCTCGTGTAGAAACTCACTGGCCTTACATTTGGCTAAGGCGACCAGCTCCTGGGTTTCCTCAGCGCCTTCATCAAGGGCTGCTAGCGCCGCTTCAACACAGGACCGGGTCAACTCCTTTTCAGAGTATAGGCCTGCAGCTCGATGGCCCAGCGCTTGAAAACCCCCTATCACCTGACCGAACTGTTTCCGAGTTTTTAGATAATCCAAGGTCATATCAAATGCCGCGGCCGCCGTGCCGAGCATTTCTGCCGCCAAGGCGGCCGTTGCCACGTCGAGCACGCCCTGGAGCACCGCTTGACCCGTCTCGGGTCCGACTAACATGGCATCCAGATCCAGGGCCACCGTGTCGAAAGTAACCGAGGCATAGCCTCTGGAGTCCATCGTTTTGACAGCATGTCGTTGCACGCCGGGCGCATCACTGGCAACCAAGAACAACCCAACCCCCATGCCTCCCTGACCTCGACCAACTTTTGCTGCCACCACAAAATCGGTCGCCGCGGCCCCTTCCATGACAAATTGCTTGGTGCCCGACAGGGTGATGCCATCAGACGTCAGCTGCGCGCGACATTGCATCAAAGTAGGGTTGTGCCGAGCCCCCTCCTCAAGTGCCAGTACCACCAGCCGACTGCCATCGGCAATTTTCGGCAGCAAGGCTTGTTTTTGAGCCTCTGATGCAGATTGCATCAGCGCGGTTGCGCCAACGACCGACGAGGCATATAACGGGGACGCCACTAAATTTCGTCCTAACTGCTCTAGAACCAATCCAAGGGTCTGATAACCCAGTCCTGCGCCGCCATAATTCTCGGGTACGATTAAACCGGTCCAACCCATCTCGATCATCGCGTTCCAGGTCTCGGCAAAAAAGCCTTGGGTCACGCCTTGATCCCGCATGGCGCGAAAGGTTGAGACCGGCGCTTGCTCACGAACCCAGGCAGACGCCTGGTCTTTGATCATTTGTTGTTCTTCATTCAATGCGGCCATCGTGATGTCCCCTTTAACCTTTTTGTGTCGTTTCTGGCAGACCCAGAATGTTCTTGGCAATAATATTGTTTTGGATCTCAAAAGAACCGCCGTAGATCGAGATGGCTTTGCCGCCAAGCCATCCTCGAACATGCTCAATTTCGTCTTCACTAAAGTCATCACCCGCCCAGCCCAAACCCTGATGGCCCATGAACTCCAAGGTGAGCTCGGCTCGCTCTTGAGAGACCCGGGTTGCTGAGTTTTTTAAGATTGACGCCGCCGCACTGACTTCCGGATTGCCTTTGGCTTCTGCGGTGATCCGAGCGATGGTTAAGCCGTGGGCCCTGGTATGCATCAAATGGTCTGCAATGCGCACTCGAAGGTCCGCATCGGCAAGCTCACCGGTTGCAGTCTCGCCAACGTAGGACTTCGCGAGCGACTGCAACGACCCAGAGACTTTATTGCTCGTGGGTCGAGCCCCGGTTTGACTGGCGCGTTCGTACTGCAACAACCGTTTGCCAACACTCCAGCCATCGTTGAGGGACCCGAGCAGATCGTCCTTTTCTGCTCGCGCATCATTGAAGAAGGTTTCACAAAACGGTGAAGCGCCGGCGATTAATTTAATCGGGCGCGTCTCAACACCGGGCTGATCCATCTTGAGCATCAAAAAGCTGATGCCATCGCGTTTTTTAACGCTGCTGTCAGTTCGGACCAGCG
>CAJJAX010000047.1 GCA_905182155.1 uncultured Pseudomonadales bacterium | reverse complement strand
ATGGAAAGTGGCCTCGGGTCGTGCGACGGTCTATACCTATAGCGTGGTGCGCCAGAGTTACCATCCGTTTTTTCGGAATCAGGTGCCTTATGCCGTGGCCTGGGTTGACCTAGAAGAAGGGCCGCGAATTCTGAGTAATATTGTTGGGGTGGCTGATCCGCTCACCGACGTCTCGATCGGGATGCCGCTGCAGATTGAGTGGGAAGAACATGATGACTTGTGTATCCCTTTGTTTAAACCAGCCTAACCTGAACCCGATGCGGGCCAAATGTCCCGAGGATCGTTCAGCTTAGGCGAGGGTGAACCTTAGCGCGCCAAGGCTACGGTCGGCCTGTCGCAAGCAGGCAGGCCAGCCTGAAGCGAAGGAGCCTATCGAAAGGAAGTCTATAATCGGGAAGTCCATAGCTGGGAAGTCTATAGCTTGGAAGTCTATAGCAAGGCAGGCCAGACCCGGATCAGGCTAAAGGTTGGCGCCCGCAACGCTTGGGCGCTTTAAAGCGTTGCGACTCATCGCGGCGTGCCGGTTTTCAAAATGCTCGAGGGGGCGCCCGCCTTAAGAAGAGCGTGTCAGCACCGTGTTTTACAACAACGCTTTTCACAATAGGGTTGTTCAAATCAGAGCGCACCGACGTTTGCCGTAACACCGCTTATGAGCAAAGCGTGCGTGGCGAGGTTGTTCTCGGATGCACAGAGCCTGCTGGGTAATCCTGCTGATCACCGAGCCCTTTTTCAGGTTTACCCTTTGCGTGGGCCGGGTTTCAGCCGCCGTAATTACGATTACGGTCTTACATTGTCGTTCAGGTTAATGAATCAGTCTGTTGCCGCTGCAAAGCCGATGGTGGCCGTGCCAAAAACCCGGGTTTCTTGCTTGGTATTGGCAACCGTTAAGTCGATTTCCACGGTGCCTGCATCGGTATCAATGTCGGTGACCACACCGCTAATGGTGTGGGCTTCGTCCGCCATAACCGGCGCTCGAAAAACGGTATCGATATTGATGATGTTGGCACTCGGCGCCCAATGGTGAATCATGGCCACCAAAAAACCCTGGCTCATGACTCCCGGGATCATCGCGCCCGGCAGGCCTTCTTTGCGCGCACCCTCATGGTCGCTAAAGCGTGGGCCGTCCCAACCAATTAGCTTTGCGAACTGGCCGCCCTTGGTCAAAGAGGTATCGGGGACAAAAGCGGGTAGGTCTGCACCAAATTCGACGTCTTCAATACAATTAATCACTTTGCGCTTTTCTCCCGCATTACAATTCGGCTGTCTGAGTTGGCCAGATGGATCCCGGCTTCATCAAAAAACGCCAGTCGAGCCACCACAAAAATCATGCGTCCGCTCCGGCCGGTCTTGGTGTAGATATCGTGCAGATGCGTTTTGCCAATGAGGGTTTGCCCGGTTCGAACGGGTTTAAGACACTCAATACCTTTACCGGCATCCATGCCCAGCCCAAACCTTGGGAAACCCGACGGGAGTGATCGTCCGCCGCTTAAGCAGGCCACAAAGGTTGGCGGCGCCTGAAAATCAGGGTCTTCTGGGTCGGTAAACTTTGGCAGGGTCTCGCCGCAGAGTCGTGCGTATTCTGCAGTCACGTTGGGGTCGATCTCGAATCGCTTCTCATCAAAATCCTGACCGAGAAATTGATCTCTGATCGCCTGAATGTCGGCATCCATAGGGTTGTCCTAATGTGCGGGTTATCGGGTTTTTAAGGTAATGGCCTCAAAATCACCGGCTTTTAAGGCCGCAACCAGGTCATCGATGGTTGCAATGGGGTGTTGGAACTGGGTCGCGCATCGACCAACGTGCGAGACAATGTGCGAGTCGCTGCCGCCAATGCCCAAGTAGCCCTGCTCGGCCGCGCCGTTGAGCGCAATTTGGTCTTCATCATCGCGACTGCCGCCATTATAGACTTCAACGATTTGAACCCCTTTGGGAATACCTCGGGCCTCGGTATGCGCGAACATGCCAACCTTCGGTCGACCCGGATGACAAGGCACTGCAATGGCGCCGTGATGGTTTGCGGCTTGGATGACGTCTTCGAGCACGTTATTGATACTGGCAAAATCGAAGGCTTGGGTTAAGGCGTCGGTTACGCCATAAACCAGCACATGGCCATACTCGGTTTCAACCTCGCTGGCTTTTAAAATAACCAGGTCATTCGTTTCGGCTAATTCGGTGTAGTCAGAGTCGAAATCAAACTGGCGATGTTCGGTTAACACGATGCCATCTATCGGGATGTTTTTAGCCCGAATCCACTGACAGTAGTTTTCGACCTTGGCGCGTCCATCATCAGATTTAATGGAATGGGTATGTAAATCGAGTATCAAAATGGCTCAGCTTGTTCTGGTGATATTGGGTGGGCTGGCATCGCAGCGAGTCTGCATTATACCGATATCGCTGCGGTTGTGGAGGCTCTGGTCAGGACCGGGATCGATGGGTGTGGCACGACCTTCCCGTCATCGATTTGATACAACGCAAAATCGGTTTGATCGGTTTTGATCGTGATGGCGCCGAGGGTGCCCGGTCTGAGGGTTTGATTGTGCGGCAGCGTCGGCGAGCCAGGATTGATCAAGACCATCGAGCCTTTTTCGGTAATCGATTCAAAATGAGTGTGCCCAAACACCAGGATGTCCGGTAGCGTCTTGAACTGCTTCAAAATGTGTTTTTCGATCACCGCATCGGACTTGCGCTCGGGTGAGGGGCACTGATGCATCATGCCCACTTGGGTCTCGCCAAAGCTTAGTAGCCAGTGCTCCTTGAGTCGGGGGTCGACCAAGCCTTCATCGCCATTACCCAGCGCCACATAGGTGGGCGCAACCGCGCTTAAGGCATCCACAACCTCTAAGGTGTGCAGATCGCCCGCATGCAAGATGGCATCACAATCGGCAAAAAAATCGAACACCCCAGGCCAAAGCATTTTTAAGGCGCCGGGCATGTGGGTGTCTGAAATTAAACCGATCTTGAACTCATTCGTCATGGGGATTCTCAAGGCTTGAAATGCCCAGGTTAAAGAGCGTAAAGCTCAAGGTATCCGCGGTTTGATTGATGCGCTTTTCGATTGAGGTGCCGGCGCCGTGGCCCGCATCCGTTTCAATTCGGATTAAGGTGGGTGCTGGGCCGCTTTGGGCGCCCTGCAAGGTGGCCGCAAACTTAAACGAGTGCGCCGGCACCACTCGGTCGTCGTGGTCGGCAGTGGTGATGAGCGTCGCAGGGTATTGGGCTCCGGGCTTTAGATTGTGCAAGGGCGAGTAACCGAGCAAGGTGTTACCTTCAACGGTGTCATCTGGATCACCATATTCACCCATCCAGGAGGCGCCTGCTAAGAGGGTGTGATAGCGCAACATATCCAGCAAAGGTACCGCGCATATCACTGCGTTAAACAAGTCAGGGCGTTGTGTAACCATTACGCCCATCAATAAACCGCCATTGGATCCTCCGGCGATGGCGAGCTTCGGGGTGGAGGTGTATTTTTCGGCAATGAGGTGTTCGGCGCAGGAGATGAAGTCATCGAAGACGTTTTTTTTTTGATGTCGGGTGCCTTGAATATGCCAGTGCTTGCCGTATTCACCCCCGCCTCTGATATTGGGGACGGCGTAGATACCGCCTAGGCTCAGCCACAGCGCGGTGGTGGTGCTGAAGCTTGGGGTGATGCTGATGTCGAAGCCGCCATAACCGTACAGTAAGGTGGGATTGTTGCCATCTCGCTTCAGGCCTTTTTGATGGGTAATGGTCATGGGGACTTGGGTCCCATCGGTACTGCTGTAGAACACCTGATGGGTTTCAAAATCATCTGAGTTGAAGCGGATCTCGGGTTTGAAGTAGCGCCGGGATTGTCCGGTAGCCGGATCAAAGGCGTAAATCGTGCTGGGCTGTTTGTAGTTGCTAAAGGTGTAGTACAGCGTTTCATCCTGGTCTTTGCCAAAAGGCCGGCTGGCAGAGCCCGGTTCGGGTAATGGGATTTCTCGCACCAAATCACCTGTATCGGTGTACTGATACAGTCTTGAGCGCGCATCAATCAGGTAGTGTGCAAACAGGTAGCCTGCGCCGGTTGAAATGCGCAACGGTAGCTCGCGTTCGGGGATGACATCCGTCCAGGCCGCCGGTTCCGGTTGATCCAAGGTCATGGCGACCAGTCGCCCATTGGGCGCGCCCTGGTTGGTGAACAGCAGTAGGGTCTCGCCCAGAGACTTAACCACTCGGGTATCGGCATGTTTCTCGGTCGGTATCAGGATGAACGCACTATCAGGCTTGCTCAAATCCTTGACCAGCAGCGTGTTGCCAGCCGTCGTTTGCGCGGTCTGAATCGACAAATAGCGCTGATCTTCAGTTAAGTCGGCGCCGACGTAGCGTCGTTTTTCATCACCCGGGCCGCCATAGATGAGTTCATCATTTTGTTGGGGGGTGCCGAGGCGATGGAAATACAATCGATGGTCGTCGACTTGGGCGGTGCGTTCACTGCCGTCGGGTTTTTGGTAGCTCGAGTAAAAGAAGCCGGTGTCTGCGAGCCAAGTAATGCCCGAAAATTTCACGTTCTGCAGCGGCGGCTCGAGCGCCTTTTGGGTTGTGACATCGAGAATATGAATGCTGCGCCAATCACTGCCGGCTATGGATTGGGTATAAGCGCTCAACCGTGCGGACTTTGAAAAGGAGACTTGGCCGATCGAGACGGTGCCGTTGTCACTCAGCAGATTGGCATCTAAAAAGACTTCCGGGGATTGCCCGAGTTGCTGCCGCATCAGGACAGAATGGTTCTGCAGCCCCGTGTTTTGGTAGAAGTACACCCAGTCACCTTCTTTAAAAGGCGCGGAAATTCGAGGATAGTGCCAGAGTTCGGTTAACGCTGTTTTAATTTGGTCACGATAGGCGATTTGTGACAAATAGGCTTGGGTGACCTGGTTTTGGTCTGCCACCCAGTCGGCGGTCTCCGCGCTTCGGTCATCTTCCAGCCAGCGGTACGGATCCTGGATGGTTTCGCCGAAATAGGTGTCTTCGTGATCACTCGCGCGCGTTGTGGGATAACTGGGTCGCACAGGTTGATCGGTATTAAGGGTTGTCTTTGCCGGATCGGGTTCAGCGCAACTGCTGGTGATGACAATCATCAAGGTCAGCGCGATGAATCGAGGCAAGGATGGCCAAAGCGGCTCAAAAACAGTGCCTAAAAGCACAGAGCCTTTAAGCACAGGGGCTTTAGGCACAGAGCCTTTAAGCAAAGAGGCTTTAAGCACAGGGACTTTAAAAACAGGGGTTTTAAAAACAGTGCCTTTAAAAACAGAGCGCTCAATAACAGTGGCGTTGCGGTTGATTGTTGTCATGAGTTTGGGCCTCAAGATGCCCGTAATGCGGGCGGTGGTTGGTGGGCTAATTTGAGGGTTTAAGCAAGGCGATTCGATCGTTCCATCAAGTCTTTTAGATAGCCAGCAAAGGCCTCGATTGTTTGCTCGGTTCGATGGGGGCCGGCGATGTCGCCCGTAAAGACATGCGCTATCGCCTCGGGGTCGGTCTCAACCGGGAGATGCGCTTTATCGGTGGACTGCCACTGACTGAAAACGCGTTTCGCGGCCTTGGCCGAGATGGTTGGGTCACGGTTCATCACCATCATGGCCATGGGTGTGGTCCAGCAGTGTGACGGTTGCGCCCGAAACCAATCCACGACCTTCTGCATCTCAATCACCGCTTGGATGTCGTAGGTACTGGTCCAATACAGCGCGGACGCATCGCTTTCTGGGGTCCAGCTATGGGTCCGGCCGAGTATTCGAGGCACGACGGATTCGGCAAAGGGCATGGTCAGCAGAAAATCGAACGGGTTATTGATCTTAAAATTTGGCGACATAAAGAGGTGGGCAAAGGGGGCTTTAAACACGCGCTGAAGTTGAACGTCAGCCCAGCAAGCCAAGGGTGCGCCGGTTGAGGTGCCCACCAAGATTACCTGCTCGCCCAGCCGGCAAGCCAGGTCATAGCTATCAACCAGGGTGCCCAACCAGTCTTCTGCACGGCAGTTCATGCCGTCTTCAGTCAGGCCGTGACCTGCCAGACGCACCTCGATCAAGTTTGCGTCAAAGTGTTCGGCCAAACGCTCGGTAACGGGTGCGGTTTCCTGACGGCAAGCAGAAAAGCCGTGGATCCCCAAAAAGACCAGCGGCGTTTGGGTGGGGTTTTGAGGGTCCTGGTAAACGATTCGCGCCTCACCGCCGGCCACGACATTGGGTTGCTGTGACTCGGATTTGTTCAGCCACGCACTCAGTTCATCGAGGCGGAGGTCTTGCGGCACCTGGGAGACTGGAGCCTGGCTGGAAAGCTTAGGGCGTTTCAACATAAAGAGCCTATCGATTCGTGATGTACAGACATGGCCAAAGAACAGGGGCTCATAGCCTAAATTGCAGCAAACTTGACCCCCCGTCAAACGGTCAATGAACACCGTGTATTCAGGGCTAAATAGTACCGTGTTTCGATCTTTTTGTTTCGCTTAATGGCGCATTCTAGTAAGATTCCAGCATGCGACTTCAAGCGATAAAACTGGCCGGATTCAAATCTTTTGTGGATGCCACAACCGTGCCATTCCCCAATAATCTCTGTGCTGTCGTGGGCCCGAACGGCTGTGGTAAATCTAATATTATCGATGCCGTCCGTTGGGTCATGGGGGAGGGCTCCGCTAAGAACCTGCGCGGCGAGTCGATGACCGACGTCATTTTTAACGGGGCCAGTACCCGCAAACCCGTTGGGCAGGCCACCATTGAACTGCTGTTTGATAACTCGGCGGGTCGGTTAACCGGTGAGTACGCGGCCTATTCCGAAATTTCTATAAAACGCCAGGTTACAAGGGACGGTCAGTCCAGCTATTTCCTGAACAACGTCAAATGCCGTCGTAAAGACATTACCGATATCTTTTTGGGTACGGGTTTGGGGCCGAGAAGCTACTCAATCATCGAGCAAGGCATGATCAGTCAGTTGATCGAGTCGAAGCCCGAAGAACTGCGGGTTTATCTTGAAGAAGCGGCTGGCATCTCAAAATACAAAGAGCGTCGAAAAGAAACTGAACGCCGAATCTCTCATACCCGAGATAACCTGGATCGGCTGACGGATCTTCGCGAGGAACTCGAGCGTCAGATTCATCATTTAGAGCGACAAGCTAAAAATGCGGAACGTTACACCGAGTTCAAAAAAGAAGAGCGTCAGATTAGTGCTCAGCTGTCCGCGCTGCGCTGGCAAAATTTAGATCAAAAGGCTGGGGCTCAGCAGCAACAGATCGATCAGTTCGAGGTGGCATTACAAGCTCGAATCAGTGATCAACGCCGCGTTGAAGCCGATATCATTGCCTTGCGGGATCAATTGATTGGCTCAAATGATGCCCTCGCCGAGGTGCAGCAGCGTTTCTACGATGAAGGCACTGAGATTGCCCGGATAGAGGAAAGTATTCAGTATCAATCAGAACGGGCTCGGACGTTGGCCGACAGCTTGCGGCAAGCAGATCAGGAGCGCGCGGAAACGGCCGCCAGTTTGGCCAGTGACGAGGCGCTCATTAGCGATTTGACCGAGCAACTGACGGGTCTCGCCCCAGAGCAATCTGCGCTGAGTGCCTCCGAGATTACCTCGAAAGCGGAACTGCAAATCAAGGAAAGTAGTGTTGCCGAATTGCAGCAACGTTGGGAGCAATTCACCTCGGAAGCCGCGAAGGTGGCTCAGGCCGGCGAGATTGAGCAATCCAAAATCTCCCTGCTGGAAGATTCGCTGCAACGGTTAAACCAGCGCCTCAAAACCTTAGGCGATGATAAGACCCGGCTCAGCGAGCAGGCCGTCGCTGAAGAAATTGGCCCGTTAGAAGCGATGATTGAAACGCAAGAAGAACAAGTTGGACGAATTCAGGCGGAATTTGATGGGTTGGCGAGCCAGCTTCAAAACCAGCGGGTCCAAAATGAACAATTGTCACGGACCCTGAACGAGCAGCGCAGCGAAATGCAGCATCTGGCGGGCCGCAAAGCCTCCCTCGATGCCCTTCAGCAAGCGGCCCTTGGCCAGGCGGGTGACGATACGGCTTGGGTGAGTGAGCAAGGCCTCGAGTCAGCGCCCAGAGTCGGCGAATCGTTAGAGGTCGAAACCGGTTGGGAAGAAGCGGTTGAAGCCGTTCTTGGGGACACCTTGCAAGGGATCCTCGTGAGTAATGTACGAGAATTGTCCCCAGCGGTTGCGCGGCTCAAGCAAGGGTCGATAACTTTGCTGGGGTTGGCGGATTCAAGCACTCGGGTTTTAGACGGCCAGGCTCGCGCATCCCTCGCGTCAAAAATTAAATCGTCAGCAGACATGTCTGCCTGGTTGAACAAGGTCTATGTTGCCGAAGATTTGGCGGACGCTTTGAGCCAAGCGCAAAATCTTGCGGCAGACGAATCGGTTGTGACCCGGGATGGTCTTTGGATGGGTGCTCGCTGGATTCGAGTTAGTGCCGATAAAGACGTCACCGCCGGCGTGCTGCAACGACAAAAAGAACTCACCAGTTTGATTGCCCAAATTGAAGCCTTAGAAGCCTTAATCGACACCACGGATGAGGAACTGGCTGCCGGCGCGATTAATTTAACCGTTTTAGAGCAAGATCGGGACGCGCTGCAGGGCCGTTTGGCCGAACAGCAGCGCGCCTATGGTGAAACCAGAGCTCGACTCACCGCCAAGCGCATCCAAGCAGAACAAATCGCCGCCGAACTCGAACGGGCCGATCGCGAAATCACGAATAGCCAGAGTCAACTCGAAACGGATTCAATCCAATTACAGGCGGCGCGATCTCGATTAGGCGGCGCCATGGACGAAATGGAAGGCGTTGAGATCACCCGCGCTGAGTTAGCCGAGCAACGCCAAGCTGCGCAGCAGGCCTTGGTGACACTCCGTCAGCAGGCTCAAGCCGACCGGGACGCGAATCATCAGTTGGCGCTGCGAACCCAAAACCTGAATGCCCAGTTAGCGGCGACACGTCAGGCCATTACGCGTTTAACCGCCCGACAGACAAGCCTGGTTGAGCGCAAGCAAACACTTGAAGCGGACATTGCGGCGTTGGCTGAACCGACGACAGAGCTGCAAGCGAATCTCCAGCAGCGGCTTCAGACGCGGCAGGTCATTGAAGCAGAATTACTGGCGGGCCGTCAGGTTGCGCAGAAGATTGAATTTGATATCCGCAGCAATGAAAGTCAGCGGGCTCAATTTGAAGAGGGTGTGGACCAGGTCCGTGGACAGCTTGAAACGGCCCGATTGGAATTTCAAACCTTAGATGTTAAGCGCAGTACCATTGAGGACGTGCTCAAAGCCGCTGGCGCCGTGCTTGAAGCGGTCATTGCCGCCATGCCAGAAGCGGCGGATATTGCGCTCTGGGAAGCAGAACTCACGAAAATAGAGAACCGTATTCAGCGCCTGGGCGCCATTAATTTAGCGGCGATTGAAGAGTACAAAGTTCAAGCCGAGCGTAAAGCTTATCTGGATGCACAGAATGATGATTTAGAGAAAGCCCTCGACACGCTCATGATGGCCATTCGAAAGATTGATATTGAAACCCGCACCCGATTTAAAGAAACCTTCGATCTGGTGAATATCAAACTTCAGCAGCTATTCCCGAAGTTATTTGGGGGTGGTCATGCCTACCTGGAAATGACGGGAGAAGATCTGCTTGATACTGGGGTTGCGTTGATGGCGCGCCCCCCCGGTAAGCGAAACAGCAGTATTCATTTGCTGTCCGGTGGTGAAAAAGCGTTGACGGCCATTGCCTTGGTGTTTTCGATCTTTAGTTTAAACCCGGCGCCCTTTTGTTTGCTGGATGAGGTCGATGCCCCGTTAGATGATGCCAATGTCATGCGCTACTCTGAGTTAGTGAAAGAAATGTCGCGCACGGTGCAGTTTATTTACATCACCCACAACAAAGTTGCCATGGAAATGGCCGAACAGTTGATGGGCGTCACCATGCATGAGCCCGGCGTGTCGCGATTGGTTTCGGTTGATGTAGAAGAAGCGGTTGCGATGTCGGCGGTTTAATACGACGGGTTTTTGGGTTGGCATGGCGCCGGTAGAATGGCGACAAAGGGTGGCGGTTGCGCCGTGATGTCGTCGAAGCTGTCGCCGTCGGTGTAAATTGAGTGGTCGCGGTAAATTGCGAGGGCGCGGTAAGTTGCGAGGTCGCGTTAAATTGAGTCGTGGCTGTGGCGGCAGCTTTTGAAGGCTAGGTCGGCGCTGTATTGATTGGGTGACGGTTGCCACATCCATGACTCATGGCGATCACACCAGCAGCAGAAGTAACAGAAGTAACAGCAGCAAAAGTAACAGAAGTAACCGAAATACAAGCAGCAAAAGTGGCATCAGAAGGTATCGATGCCATGGTAGTAGGCCAACCTGAAAGAGGTTGCAGAACACATCGACCTGAAGCCAAACAAATTGCCGGCCAAAGGTTGAGCAAAACAGATAAGCGGCAAAGACGTCGAAAGAGAGGTCATTGTGGAACTGGAATTGCAAGAATGGCTGTTCTTAATATTAGGCCTGGTGATTGTCGTGGTATTGGCTCATGGTTTTTGGGTTCAGTACTTCGGTAGCGATCGCCTGCCACTGAAACTCGATAAGCGGTTCGCCTCAGCCGCCCCAGAGTCTGGCGGCGGTAAGGACGTGATCGACTTAAAGGCAGAACTGCCCAATGGCGGCGCCCGAATTGTGAAGGTGGGCAGCTCATCAATCCCCGTGTCGGATCCCGCTGAGACGCGATCAAGCCCGGCTGTGACACAACGGTCTGGGATGGCCCCGGAGTCGGTTCCAAATAACCCGGCGTTTGACCAAGCGAGTGACCGCACAGCGCAAAACCCGAACGCGTTAGAGGCCTCGGCGGCCCAGCAAACGAGTGAAGCCTACGCCGGCGCGCCGATGAAGCCGCAAGACCAAGCGCCGGCTCAAAGCGCGGCAGAAATCAGTCCGGGTGCGGCTCCGCCGGAAACCTTGTTTTTGGTCCTGAATGTCTTGGGCGATCTAGCAGGCCAACCTTTGCTCGAAAGCTTGATGGAGCAGGGGTTTGAGTATGGTGACAAATCTATTTTTCATCGCCTGGATGCTGCTGGGCAGCCAAAAATTAGTTTGGCCAACGCGGTCGAGCCGGGAATTTTCGATATTGCGTCGATGGGGGCGCTCACCACACCCGGGGTCACGGTCTTCATGTGCGCCCATGAATGCGAGGATGCACCGGCGGTTTTTGAGGAACTGTTGATGGCCGCGGCGCATCTGGCCGAGGATTTGGGGGCGCAACTGTGTGATGACCGACGCAGCGCGGTCACCGAGCAAACGATTGCGCACTTAAGACAAACCGTCCAAGAATTTCAGTTTCGCCGCACCAGGGCACTATGACCCCCGACGTTGTCAGTCGCATCGATGCCTTAAAAGCCGCTTTGCATCACCATAACTATCAGTACCATGCGCTTGATGCCCCAATTATCACCGACTTTGAATACGATGAACTGTTTCAGGCGCTCTTAGCCCTAGAAAAAGCCCACCCTGCCTTACTGACCAAAGACTCGCCCACCCAACGGGTGGGTTCTGAGCCGCTTGCAGGGTTTGCACAAATCCAACACGAGATGCCGATGTTGTCTTTGGATAATGCTTTCAATGCCGATGAGATCGCTGAGTTTCATCAACGGGTGGTTGAACGCCTTGGACAACCGCGCGTTCGCTATTGTGCAGAACCGAAAATTGACGGTGTCGCGATCAGTTTGTTGTACGAAGGGGGGCGCTTCATTCGTGCCGCCACGCGAGGGGATGGCGTAACGGGCGAAGATGTGACGATGAACGCTCGAACCATTGAGGCCATACCGCTCGTCCTGCAGGGCCAGGACTTTCCAGATCGGCTAGAGGTTCGGGGTGAGGTTTATCTCGCCAAAGCGGTTTTTAACGGTCTCAACCAAGCGCTGATCGACCAAGGCGAAATGACTGTTTGCCAATCCTCGCAATGCCGCCGCCGGGTCGATGCGCCAGCTCGATAGCCGATTAACGGCGAAGCGGAAATTAACGATGTTTGCCTACAGTGTGGGCTTGGTCTCGGGTGGTCGTTTGCCCGAAGATCATTACGCCTTGATGCAACATCTCAAGGGGTGGGGGTTTCGAATCAATTCGGATATCCAGCAGGTTATCGATGCCGCCGGCTGTCAGCAGTATTTTGAAGCACTGGCCAAACGCCGGGCAGACCTTGCCTATGAAATTGACGGGGTCGTCTTCAAGGTCGATTCGCTCGCAAGCCAAACTGAGCTCGGTTTTTTGACCCGCACTCCGCGTTGGGCGATTGCCGGGAAGTTCCCCGCAGCCCAAGGTCGAACCCGGGTTCTTGAGGTTGAATTTCAAGTCGGTCGAACCGGCGCGATCACGCCGGTTGCCCGCCTTGAACCCGTTCAGGTCGGCGGCGTGGTGATTTCGAATGCCACCTTGCATAACTTTGATGAAATCGAACGATTGGGTCTGAACATTAATCATGTGGTCATTATTGAGCGTGCGGGGGATGTGATTCCTAAAGTCATTCGGGTGGATACCCAAGCGCAGAGTTTTGATTTGAGGCCGATCGTTCGCCCTCAGCAGTGCCCAGAGTGCCAAAGTGACTTGATCCAGCGGCCCGATGAGGTGATTCTGCGGTGCGCGAATGACCTTGGATGCCCGGCCCAGCAAAAAGAGCGAATTCGGCATTTTGTTTCCCGCCTTGCAATGGATATCGATGGCCTCGGGGGCAAAGTGGTTGAGCAATTGATGAAGGCGGGCTTGATTCACAATGCAGCAGACCTGTATGCGCTGGCGTATGACCAATTATTGACCCTTGAGCGGTTTGCGCCCACGTCGGCTAAAAAGTTAATTGCCTCGATCCAAGCCTCAAAAACCACCAGCCTAAGCCGGTTCATTTACGCGCTGGGTATTCCGGAAGTCGGTGAGGCGACGGCGGCCTCCCTTGCCCAAGCCTTTCGAAGCTTGCAGGCTTTGATGAGCGCCGATGATACGGCGCTCATCAATGTGCCGGATGTGGGGCCCATCGTTGCCGCGCAAATTACGGCGTATATGAGGCATCCCAGCAATCAACTGCTCATTGACCGGTTGTGTCAGCTTGGGGTGGTTTGGCCGGAGTCAGCCGCAATACCGGATCAGCCCTTGCCGCTTGCGGGACAGACCTGGGTGATCACGGGGACGTTCGATGGGTTCACTCGATCGCAGCTGAAAACCCAGTTACAACACTTTGGGGCAAAGGTTGCGGGGTCTGTTTCTGCGAAAACGACCGGGCTGGCCGCGGGTCGAGAAGCGGGTTCGAAATTAACGAAAGCAGAATCCTTAGGTATCCCGGTCATCGATGAGGCGGGGTTACGATCATTATTGGAGCCATTACAATGAATATAAGCCGGTATTACGGGCAGGTTTTCGGTTCGGTGGTTGCCGTGTTGTTGCTCGCGAGCTGCACGGCAAAGCAGCCGTCGAACATCGACAATATTTGTGAGATTTTCAGTGAGCAGCGCGCCTGGTATAAAGCCGCGAATAAGTCGGCAAAGCGCTGGGGCACGACGATCCCGGTGATGATGTCGGTGATTCATCAAGAGTCTAGTTTCAAGGCCAAAGCAAAACCGCCTCGAACGAAAATTCTTTGGGTCTTTCCTGGGCCAAGACCCGCCTCTGCCAAAGGCTACGCCCAAGCCATCGATGGCACCTGGGATAGCTACCGGCGCTCAACGGGGCGCTGGTCTGCCGATCGCAACGATTTTAAAGACGCCAGCGATTTTATTGGTTGGTATATCGATCAATCGGCGTCTAAAAATGGGATTGCCAAGACCGATGCTCAGAACCTGTATTTGTCCTACCACGAGGGGCAGGGCGGCTTTGCCAAAGGCACGCACCAAGGTAAACCTTGGCTGTTAAAAGTGGCGAAGAAAGTCGAGGCCCGTGCAAAAACCTTTGATCGGCAGCTCAAGGGCTGCGAGCGAAAATTCAAAAAACGATTTTTCGGCTTGTTTTAGGCGGTAAACCAAAAAACATGAAGCCTGCGCTGCCGGGTAATGACTCGGTGCCTCATGGGGCTTGCCTTAACGAAAATGAGAGCGGCTCGAACGTCAATCTTGAGGGTTTGGTGTAACTTGCCCAGCCGCTCGGCGTTCGGACTCTGATGCCCGCAACCCGTCCGATGGGTTGGTACGGCCGTTGGGCTGATGGCTTGTGCTGCTGGGCGATCTGCGCGGAAATCCAGACTGACTAAAATTTAATGCTGATCAGACTGTTCACCGCCAATACTCAAAACGTAGAGGGCGATGGGCGATGGGCGATGGGCGATGGGTGATGCGCTATTACTAGGCTGAGACCGATGGCCTTCTTCACGGCATAGGCTTGTGCTTTGCGCGTCCGATTAAACCGTGATGACAAACGCTGCGGTTAACAATCACGGATCAATCGCCCGCGCCATGCAGCAAAGGCTTGAAACCAGCGGGGGTTGGGTGCGCCGGCGGTTACGATTAAACCTTATCCTGGCCTCGAGCGTAGGCGCCCGCGGCTTTACTGGATTTCAAGCCGCGCGGAACGATCGAGATCGATGAACGGCAGTAAATCCGGTCTATCACCAAACAAATACCGCGCCTCCACCAGTTTGGCCTCGGCCCCATCAAAGTCGCCTAAGGCCCGTAGGACGATCATTTGATTGACCCATAAGGGGGATCGCGGCGTTGAACGACTCAGTTTTTCGGACCATGTTAGGTACTCGGTCAATGCTTCTCGGTTGCCCTCCGCCAGCGCCGTGTTTAACCGCAGATCCCAAAGATGCCATTGAAAACGGTTCATGTCCGCGGCCGGATTGGTTAGGTCCAGTAAGCGTTGGTATTGAGGCGGCTTACTGGCTTCTAACTGAGTGATGACCGCTAAGGATTGCAAGCCAGTGACCATAAAGGGGATGACCAATAAGGGGGTCAAGAAGGCGAGGCTGAGCGGCAGAATAATCCTTGGGAAGGGCAAGGGTTTCGGAGGAGATCGATGGGTATCAACAAACGCCAGCAATAGAATCAAGGTGATCCAATGCAAGCCGGAATGATACAGCGGGTACTCGGTTTGGGTATGAATTAGGATCGGCGCCGTGAGCGCGAGCCCCGCCAAGGCCGTTGGCCCTGGCAGTCGGAATAGGGTTGTGAGAAAGCCTGCGGCGAGTAGTAAGAGTCCAATGAGCGCCACCAGGCCCCCTTCGACGACCCAGAGTAAGGTTTCGTTGTGGGGATGCGACAGGGCGTGCAGGCCTTGAATGACGTTACCGGGTGGGCGGGCGTCGGCTGCGTGTTGCGCGCGCCAAGCCGATTCAAACTGACCGTAGCCGGCGCCGAAGATGGGCGCCTGCCGGATGACCTCAAGGCTTTGACCATAGATGGCAACGCGAGCCCCGGGATCTTGATAGATGCCAGCGCCGCGCTGAGCGCTTTCAACGGTGTTGAGCCCGATCAGCCCGGCCGCGAGCCCAAGCGCTGCGAGTCCCACCCAGGCCTGGGCTAAGGGTTTCGATAAGGCCTGTGCTTTCAGGGCAATGGGCAGGCTTAAAAGCAGAACTGCCAAACCCGCCAATTGTCCGGTTCTGGATTGAATCACAACTAACAACAACGGCCCGGAAAAGGCCATGACCAGGATGAGGCCCTGAACCCGTCGGGATACCGGCTTATTAGGCGGCGTCAGCGTTAAAAAAAGACTGATCGCGACCCCAGTGGCTACAAAACTGGCCATCACATTCACCTGTTGGAAGGTGCCGTTAGGGCGGTTATCGATCGTGTTATAGCCCATGAGGTTGCCAGGCTCGAGTAAAAAATACTGCACCAGGCCGAGCAGGCTCTGAATGACAACGGCTGCCAAAATGAGCGGCAACAGTTGCTGCCAAATTATCGTGGTGCCGCGGAACTGGATGATTGCGGTGTACAACAAGAGACCGGCGATGAGTGCGGTGGCTCTGGGTGCGGCCAGCGATAAATCCTCAATAGCGGGGTTTAGCATGGGTAGGGTTAAGACGAGACCGCCGAGCCAAAAATAGATCATTTGAGTGGTGATCATTAAGGTCCGCGCTCGGGCCCATTGCCACAGCCCAAGCCCGATCAGTATGGACATCAGCATCCAAGCGACATAATTGGCCGGCAGCGTCAGGCCATAACCGCCAAAGTTCGGAAAGGTGTAATGGGCGCAAACCAGTAGGTAGACCGCCAGGATCAGCTGAAAGAGCTGCTCGGCGGTCGGTAACCCTAGAAAGGTTTTAGCGGTCTTTGGCGGTTTTGCGAGGGCGTCTGCCTCAAGACTCACGAAGGCCCCATCGGCAGTTGCGGCGCTGCATCAGCGATACTCACATCATAGGTGACGCGGTAGATCACGTTGGCCAAGTCATCGGCAATCAGCAGACTCCCGTCTGGGTGAAAGAGCAAATCTGCCGGTCGGCCCCAAGCTTTATTGTCTTGCAACCAGCCTTCGATGAAGACCTCCGCCTGTAACGTGTCAGCGCGGCCGCGGGCAATGGTGATGCGGTGACCGGTGTGCCCGGCGGCCGCCGAGCGGTTCCAGCTGCCATGTTCAGCAATGAACAATTGGTTTCGGTACTGGGCGGGAAACTGGGCGGCGGTGGCAAACGCAATCCCCAAGGGGGCAACGTGGGGGTCGAGTTCCAGCGCGGGCGGGGTGAAGGTTTGATCCGGCGCGCGATCACCAAAATCTGGATCCATCACCGCGATGCCGTGGCGAAAGGGGTAGCCGAAATGTAGGCCGCGGGTGCTCGCGATATTGAGTTCGCAAGCCGGGGTGTCATCGCCCATGAGGTCCCGGCCATTGTCGGTAAACCAAAGCGCCTGGGTTTCTGGATGCCAAGTAAACCCCACTGAGTTTCGAACGCCCTGAGCGAAGGGCATTAGCGCTTTCGCTTCAACCGAAAGGTCCAAGGTTTGAATTGAAGCATACACTGGGTTGTCTGATAGGCAGACGTTACATGGCGCGCCCACCGGGATATAAAGCAGCCCGTCCGGGCCAAAATCGATAAATTTCCAACCATGATGCTTGTCTTTGGGTAACTGAGCAAAGACCGGGGTTAGCGGTAAGGCCTGTAACAACACTTGATCAAGCGGGCCGGTCTGGTAGATCGTATCAACGGCCGCAACGTACAGCTGGTTGTCTTTGATCGCAATGCCCGAGGGCATGGTGAGGCCCTTCGCGATGACTTTCACGGTCTCCGCATAGCCGTCCTGGTCGCGATCCGCAATGGCATGAACAAGCCCCGCACGACGACTGCCAGCATAAAGTACGCCTTGGTCATCCAAAGCCAATTGCCTTGGGTTGGTCACTTCGGCGTAAATGCTAATTTGGAAACCCGGCGGTAGGGTCAGTTGATCAAGCGGTAACGCGTCGCTTGCTTTAACTCCTGGGGTGACACCGAGTATGATGGCAAAGCAAAGGCCCCAATGTCGATAAAGCGGTTTGATGAACCCAAGCTTTCTGAAATGGCCCTTAATTTGAGCTGCGGTGATCATGATTGAACAAACTCTTCGTGACGAAATTCAGGGCTACTATTCCTCTTTTTTATCGGCAAAGCAATTCCGCCCGCGTTACGGCCAACGATTGATGATTGCGGAAGTCGCAAGACGGTTGGCGGGGGAAGGGGCTGGGATCGATCATTCGCCCATTGCGCTGGTGCAAGCCGGCACGGGTACCGGAAAAACGGTCGCTTATGCCTTAACCGGTGCATTGATTGCTGCCGCAAAAGACAAAACCCTGGTCATCTCAACCGCCACCATTGCCCTTCAGGAGCAACTGGTCTTGCGGGATCTGCCCGATATCCAGGCTCAAGCGGGCATGGATTTCTCCTTTGCCTTGGCCAAAGGGCGGCGCCGATATCTCTGCCTGTCAAAGCTCGATGCGTCCTTGGAGGGCCGGAATCAATCGTCTAAAACCTCGGACTTCTTCCCCGATGAACTGCTGGTCAACGCGCCCAATCAGGCGCAAGTGTTGTCTTTGTTGTTGGACAGTTACGGCAACGGGAGTTGGAATGGCGATCGCGATACGCTGGCGGCCGTCGTGGAGGATCAGATTTGGCGGGGCGTGAGTACCGATCGGAGTCAATGTACCAACCGTCAATGTAGCTTTTTCAGCCAGTGCGCTTTTTTCAGGGCCCGCGAAGGCTTAGACCAGGTCGATGTTATCGTCACCAACCACGACCTGCTGTTGGCTGATTTGGCCTCTGAAGAAAGTCAGATTTTGCCGCCGCCCGAGTCGAGTGTGTATGTGTTTGATGAAGCCCATCACCTGGTTGAGAAGGCGCGATCGCAATGGGCCGGGTTCTTAGGCCGCGCTGCAACACGCGGGGTGTTGGAGGCGGCAACGACCCTGGTGGACCAGCTTGATCAGGATCTGGCGGGTGCCGAGTTGACCGAGGTCTCTCAGATCTTGTCAGGCAAACCAGGCTTTGCGGTGGTGGTTTCAGAGTCGCTCACTTGCTTTGAGCAATTAATGCAACATCTAGCGGGTTTCGAAGCAGATGCAACGCACCAGGGCGATGTCGGGCGGTATCGCTTTGCGGGCGGAGAAATTGATCCCAGCTTGCAGGCTGATTGTCAGAGTTTGGCCAGTCTTTTGGGTCAACTGGATCGCTCGGTGCAGGATTGGCGGCGAACCTTGGAACAATCGGTCAGCAGCGCGACGTTAAAAGAGCGATTGGCTTTGGAGGGTTTGATCCCGGTATTGGGGGGCTTTTCGAGCCGGTTTGTTGCCGCGCAAAGGTTGTTGCAATTGTTTGGTCAGGCCCAAGACCCGGAGGCCTCGCCCTCTGCGCGATGGTTGGATTTTAGATCGGATGATCTTTTGGTCCACTGCACACCGATTCAGGTCGATGACCTGTTGTACGAAAAACTTTGGACGCGCTGCGCTGGCGCGATCTTAACCTCAGCAACCCTTGCGGTCGGGCAAGACTTTGAATTGGTGGCAGCCGATCTTGGCTTACCCGAGGATGTGGTTGGGTTGATCGTGCCCAGCCCGTTCGATTATGCCAAGCAGGGTCGGTTGCGGGTTCCGAAAATGCAGCAAAACCCGTCCGACCCCAGCGCGCATACTGAAGAAATTGCCAGCTTGATGCCTGCGCTGTTAACAGAATTTCAAAGCGCTCTGGTGCTGTTTACCTCCTGGCGTCAATTTTTTGCGGTGATCGATGCCTTGCCAAGCGACCTGCGCGCAGAGTGTTTGCTGCAAGGCGAGATCAGTAAAGCAGAATTGTTAAACCAGCACCGCGAGCGAATCGATGCTGGCAAGCGTAGCTATTTGATGGGACTGGCGTCCTTCGCTGAAGGGGTCGACCTGCCTGGGGATTATTGCCAGCAGGTGATTATTGCGAAGATCCCGTTTAGCGTCCCCGATGATCCGGTGGGTGCGACGCAACAGGAGTGGGTTGAGGCCAAAGGCGGCAATGCCTTTTATGAGTTGATGTTGCCCCATGCGGCCTTGCGGTTAACCCAAGCCGCCGGACGGTTGCTTCGAACGGAGCAGGACTCAGGCGTTGTCACGATCTTGGATGTTCGCCTGACCACGAAGGCTTATGGCCGAAAGCTCATTGCGGCCTTGCCGCCTTTTCGATGGGATTCGACGTCGAATAGTTAGGCTTGGCAGGAAGCCGCTTGGAGACAACAAACGTTATGAAGCCAACAATTGATACCGTCATCGCCGAACAACTGAAGCAGGCCCAGATCAAGGATCCGGCCTACCGTCAAATGCTGCTTGCGTTGGTGGCCAAGGTTACGCTTGGGCAATACAAGACCATTGGTTTCTCTGGCAGCCAAGGCAGCGGTAAGTCGACCTTGGTTCAGATCCTGAAAGCTGTTCTTGAGCAGGCCGAGGGTGTAACGGTCGCAAGCTTATCGCTCGATGATTTTTATAAGACCCGCTCGGCAAGAACGCAAATGATGACCGAGCACCCGATGTTTGAAGTGCGCGGCGTGCCAGGCACCCATGACATTGATCTCATGCAGCAAGCAAGATTGGCCTTGTGTGCTGGGGAGGCAGCGCAGGTGCCCGTGTTTGATAAAGGCCTGGATGATCGCACTGGCATGATGGGGATTCCCGCCGGCACCGAGCAGGTCTTGCTTGAAGGCTGGTGTTTGGGGGCAATACCCGAGCCGATTGCCCGCTTGGCGACCCCGGTTAATGCCTTAGAAGCCGAGCAGGATCCACAGGGTCTTTGGCGGCAGCGGGTTAACCAATACCTTGCCGAGGATTCTTACCGAAAGCTCTTTAACGTGGATTATTGGGTTTATTTCAAGGCGCCAGATTTTGAAGCCATTTTAGATTGGCGGGCAGAGCAAGAAGCGCGTTTTAATCATGGGCCGAAGGCGATGACCCGGGCAGAGATCCAGGCTTTTATTGGCTATTATCAACGCATTACCCAGTGGATGATGGCGGAGGCACCAGGTCGCGCGGATCTCGTCATCACGTTAGCGCCGGATCACTCGATCGCCAAGATTCAGGGTGACCTTGAATTCAGCTTGAGTTCATCTACATCGTCTTAAAGTCCTTGCAGTCTAACAGGAGGACGTACTATGAAAATCGCAACGATGTTTTTGTTATCCAGTCTCGCCCCAATGGCGCTTGCGAGTTCGGTGGTTTATGAGGAAGCGGTCGTACTGAGCGCGATGCCGGTGTTCGAGCAGGTTTCTGTCCAATCGCCATCCCAGGCCTGTTGGGTTGAGCGGGTTGCGGTCCGTCGAAACCGGGATCATGGGGTGGGTTTGGTTGTCGGTGGCGTGGTGGGCGGTGCGATTGGCAATGCGGTCGGACATAAAAAGCGCAATAAGCAGGTGGGCGCCCTGGTCGGCTCCATCTTGGGTGCAACCCTGGGCAATGCGATGGCAAAAAATCGCCACGACCAGAGGCGCTATGAGGATCGGGAAGTTTGTGAGACCCGTCAGACCACTCGGGTTGAGGAGCGGTTGCTCGGATACGATGTCGCCTATGAGTATAATGGGCAGGTTTACAACGTTCGCATGGGTTCAAATCCTGGCGCGCAGGTGCAGTTGAGGGTCTCGCACACGCCGGTAGGGTAAGCTTGAACGACGCCGGCAAAGGATTGAATTTTGGAAAGATTGATTAAGTGGGTTGTGATGGTTGCTCTGTTGCTGGCGAGTCTGGGGCTGAGTGCTGCGCCGAACCCGGGAGAGCGACCTCGCCCGCGGGGTGAGCCGGCGAATGGTTTGCCGGTTCTGAACGCCTACAATCCAGGGGCTCGAAACCGCGGCCCGGCAATCGATAATCAATCTGCGGCGCGTCGGGTGAAAGAGCGCTTTCAGGATCGACGAATTCTCGGCATTAAAATGATGCAGCACAGCAATAAAATGGTCTATCGGGTCAAGACCTTGTCGGAAGATGGCGTGGTCAAGTTTGTGAATGTCGACGCGGAATCGGGCGCCTTAACCGAATAGGAGACCGCTATGGTGCAACGGGTGCTATTGGCGGAAGACGATGAGGTGCTTCGAGGGCAACTTATTGATCTGTTAACGACGCGTCAGTTTGTTGTTGAAAGCTTTGGGGATGGCGCCGCAGCCCTCGACTTTGGCTTGAATCAAGCCTTTGACCTTGCGGTGATCGACCTGGGACTGCCTAAGCTGCCAGGCCTTGACGTGGTGAAGGCGCTGCGGTCAGCTGGTTTAGATCAACCAATTTTGATTTTAACCGCCCGGGCTGACTGGCACGACAAAGTTCAGGGTCTCGAGGCCGGCGCGGATGATTACCTAGTGAAACCCTTTCATATCGAAGAGTTGGTGGCGCGCCTTGGAGCATTATCACGACGTGCAGGCGGCGCGCTCCAGACGACTTTATCACTGGGGCCGTTAAGCATGGATGTAAAGGCAAAATCAGTGTTGGTAACGGGGCAAGCCCTGACGCTGACGGCCTATGAATATGGCCTGTTGCATTTGTTGCTGAGACGGCCTGGACAAATCGTCTCCAAAAGTGAACTGTCGGATCATCTTTACCAAGAAGATTTGGACCGAGACAGTAACGTGATCGAGGTCTTTGTGGGCCGACTCCGGCGGAAATTAGCAGCCGTAACGGCTGAATTGCGCATCGAAACTCACCGGGGTCAGGGCTACCGGCTCATTCAACAGAGCGCGAGTTGAAGGGGTTATTGGGGTCCTTACGCGGCCGGTTGATGATCTCGGCATCGGTTCTGTTGATTGCCTTTCTGGGCACCATGGGCCTGGTTCTTGAAAATGCCTTCAGCAGTAGTGCGATTGCCGCGCTCAATGGCCGGCTGTTGCAACAAGTGTATGGCCTATTGTCGGTCACGGAAGATAACGGCGTCACCCTGCAATTGCCCCCCGCCTTAACCGACCCGTTATTGAATCAGCTCGGATCGGGTCACTTTGGCTTCGTGATGGATGACCAGGCACAAGTGGTGTGGCGAAGTCAGTCTGCAATGGACCAAGTCTTGGCGCCCGAATTGATAACGGCCCTCGGCGAGAACCTCGCAACCGGAGTCGCTCGAGTCGGGCTTGTTCCAGATGGGCTTGGGGCCATGCGGTATTTGGCTTACCGAGTGCAATGGCTGGGTGAGCAGCATGCTGGTCTTTATGATTATGTCGTGATGGAGCAAACCACCTTGCTCGACGCGGAAGTCGAAGGTTTCCGGGCGCGGCTCTGGGGTTGGCTCGTTGGTATTATTGGCCTGCTGATGGGTTTGCAGTTTGCCGTGATGCGTTGGGGTTTAAAACCGATTTCAACCTTTACCCCGGGATATTGAAGCCATGACCCAGGGCGATCAACGGGCGCTATCCGGGCCCTATGTTCAGGAGCTGGCGCCGCTCGCCCAGACCTTGAGCCGATTGGTCGATCATGAGCGAAAGCAATCTGAACGGTACCGGACGACCCTTGGCCAATTTGGCCCATAGTTTAAAAACCCCCCTTGTCGATTATCCGCAATGCGTTAACCCTGACCCAAACCACCGCCGGCGCCAGGGGACAGAATGAGGAGATTGAAGCCCAGATTACTCAGATGGATCAATTGATCGCTTATCAGCTAGAGCGGGGCGGTGATTGCGAGTTCGCATCAGGCGAAAGGTCAACTGCAAGCGAGAGATTTACTGGATCGTTTGAATCGCGCCATGCAGAAAGTCTATCGGGATAAGCCGGTGGCGGCCGTGCTGCACGGCGAGAACTTTGACTGTCGAGCCAGCGAGCGGGATATCCAAGAAGCCTGGGGTAACCTGATCGACAATGCCTATAAGTATTGTGTGGCCTCGATTCAAATTACGGTATTAAAAACCGAGCAAGGGGTCTTGCTTCGGATTGAGGATGATGGCCCAGGCATTGCGGACACGGCCCATCAGCGAGCGCTGCAACGCGGCGGTCGGCTCGATACTCGGGCCCCCGGCCAAGGCATTGGGCTAGCGGTCGTGAGTGAAATCGCCAGCCGCTACGAAGGCGGGTTATCGATTCGCCGCAGTCAGCACCTTGGCGGCGCGTGTTTTGAGCTGTTGCTGAAACTATAAGCCCGAAAGGCCGAGCAGGTTAAGCTAGGCGTTATGACTACCGTCACATAACGGGGTGTTGGCCGTTTCTCTTGCAGCCGCAGAAATAAACTTTCTTGCTTTCTGCCGCCGTATATTTCTCGGGCAAAATGCTGGTGTCCTGATGTGAGCCATCACAAAAAGGTTGTTTCGCGCTTTTACCGCAAGCACACCAGAAATAGGACTTACCGGCTTCTACTTCGATGGGGTAGGGCGCATTTTGTGCAACAACGGGCTGATCCATAGATTTTCCCTATTGGTGAATAGATGTCATCGTACCTTGATGATTTCCGTGTTCACAAGCGATAATACGGAGTTCGTGCAAAGTCTTCGACCAAGCTGGTTTTTTTCGGCGCGAATCAAAATGGAGAGCAACATGGATTTTTCTTTTTCCGATGAGCAAAATATGCTCGAGGACAGCGTACAGCGCTTTATTCAAAATAATTATGGTTTCGATCGACGCCCGCCAAAAAATCACCGAGGGTGATGAAGGGTTTAGCCGAGCGCTTTGGGCGCAATTTGCGGAGATGGGCTGGTTGGGCTTACCGTTTTCGGAGGAAGATGGCGGTTTTGGGGGAACAGCGGTTGAAACCATGATCCTGCTCGAAGCTTTTGGGCAAAGGTTTGGGTGGTTGAACCTTATATCTCAGCGGTTTTACAGGCCGGCATGATCATCGCCAAGGGCGGCACGTCCCGAGCAAAAAGCAGGCCTTGCTAGAGCCTTTGATTGCCGGCACATCGTTGCCAGCGGTTGCCTATATCGAGCCCCAAGCGCGGTTCAATGTACATGATGTTAAAACCACGGCCACATCCAATGCGGGTGGTTACGAAATCAATGGCTTCAAAGGGGTGGTTCTGGGCGGACCTTTCGCAGACTGCTTGATTGTGCCGGCACGCACATCGGGCGGCCAGACGGACGCCGCCGGGATAACCCTATTCGTGATCGATGCCAATGCCGATGGGGTGAGTCGTCGCGATTATCCAACGATCGATGGCTTTAGAGCCTCCGAGATCACGTTAAACCCATGTGTCGGTTGGCAAGGATGCGGTTTTGGGTGACGTTGATGACGGGCTGGCATTGCTGCAGTACGGCCTCGATCAAGGCATGATGGGCGCGGCGGCCGAGGCGGTTGCAACGAGCGCGGACGAGGACGGTTGAATACTGCCAGCAACGCCGCCAGTTCGGCCAACCGATCGGCAGCTTTCAAGCGCTCCAGCACCGCATGGTCGACATGTACATTGCGCTCGAGCTTGCGCGCTCGCTACTTGGCGCAACCACCGACGCACTGGCCAACAACAGCGCGCATAGCCAGCGACTGATATCGGCATCCAGGTATCGGGTCGATCAGGGCGGCACCGACGCTGGCCAGTCAAGGCGCGCTGCAACTGCACGGCGGGATGGGGATGACCGACGAGTTGAACGTCGGCCACTATTTCAAGCGACTAACGGCCATAGAAACGCTCTACGGCAATACCGACTTTCATTTGAAGCGCTACGCGTCGCTGTAGACGCCGCGCGCCAAGGAGACCGTGATGGCAGATGCACCCGCTTGGTTTTGGGACGCAATCGATCAAGCCCCAGAAGACGGCTATGTCAGCGTTAACGAGGTCGAGTTGCATTACCTGCAATGGGGGCAGGCTGATGCGCCGGGCCTGATGCTCGTTCACGGGCACAATGCGCATGCGCATTGGTGGGATTTTATTGCGCCAAGTTTCTCGAGCAATTATCACGTGGTTGCGCCAGACCTCAGCGGTATGGGTGATAGCGATCATCGAGATGAATACTCGGCTGATTTGTACGCTGAAGAGCTTTGCCAAGTGGCGGATGCCGCAGGGTTAAGCGCCAACACGGTTGTTGTTGCCCATAGTTTTGGTGGATTGATGGCGATTCGGGCACTCGCACGGTTTAAGGACCGTTCAAAGGCTTGATCTTGCTCGACTCTGGGGTGAAGCATCCCGATGATGAAAGCCCCAAAGGCCCAGAGCGTTGGACAAAACCCAAGGTTTATCCGGACCTAGAGGTTGCCCGCTCGCGGTTTCGTCTACAACCGCCGCAAACCTGTGAGCATGAGTTTCTGGTGAATCACATCGCGCGGCAATCTATTGATGCGATCGATGACGGTTTTGTGTGGAAATTTGATGATGAGCTGAATAGCCGAATGAGGGCAACGGGCAACTTTGAGGCCGATTTTGTGGGCCTGCAGTGTCCGGTGTCGTTGATTTATGGCGAGCATTCAGCGTCATTTTCGGTCAAAAGTGCCGAGCATATGCAATCGCTGAACCCGAGTTTGAGGGTTGAGGTCTTAAAAGATGCGCAGCATCATTTGTTTTTAGATCAACCCCTGGATTTTATTGCTCAGCTCAAGGCTGAGTTATTACACTTTTAGAGGCTCACCAAGTAAAAGCCGACCAAGTAAAAGCCTGCCAAGCAAGGCCCGGCAAAGAAAGCCTCGCCGGCCGCTCGCAAACCGATGGGTTGGCTGATCAGCCTAACCGTCGCCCATAAAAAAGGAGCTCAAGCGCTCCTTTTTTATGATTGATGGCCCGTTTACACAGGGCGCATTACTCGGACATTAGCAAGCTTCGAACAGACCCGCTGCGCCCATACCACCACCGATACACATACTAACAACGCCGAATTTCTTCTCGCGACGCTTCAGTTCACGAAGGATGTGACCTGTTAGACGTGAACCCGTCATGCCGAAGGGATGACCGATTGAGATTGAACCACCGTTAACATTGTAGATCTCTGGATCGATTTCTAGCTTGTCTCGGCTGTACAGGCACTGTGAAGCAAATGCTTCGTTAAGTTCTACAAGGTCGATGTCATTCATTGTCAAACCCTTAGCTTTAAGAAGCTGTGGGATAGCCGCAGATACGGACCGATGCCCATCTCATCAGGTTCGCAACCTGCAACTGTCCAGCCGCGGAAGTAAGCCAATGGCTCAAGACCGAGCTGCTCAGCGCGCTCAGCACTCATGACCAAAGTCATAGACGCACCGTCAGAAAGTTGAGACGCGTTACCTGCAGTCACTGTTCCGTCTTCTTCGAAAACAGGTCGGTAGCTGAAGCAAGGCCTTCAAGTGTTGTTGAAGGACGGTTACATTCGTCTCTGATCACAAACGCCATCGACGACTTCAGTTTCTTTGGTCTCTTTGTTGATGATTTTCTGGTACTTAGTTTTCATTGGAACGATTTCATCGTCAAACAAACCTGCTTCTTGAGCAGCCGCTGTTCGGATCTGAGACATCAGTGAAAACTCATCCTGTGCTTGGCGAGTTACACCGTAACGACGTGCAACAACTTCAGCCGTGTTGCCCATTGCCATAAAGATAGCAGGCGACTTTTCTTCGATGAAAGGGTGTTTTGCAGATTTTCCAGGCGTCTGACGAGTACCTGAAGAAATAGATTCAACACCACCAGCGATCATGACTTCTGAACAACCACTAGCTACTTGGTTAGCAGCCATAGCGATAGAGTTAAGACCTGAAGAACATGCGCGAGAAATTGTTGAACCCGCTGTTGTGATGGGTAGGTTAGACAAGATAACAGCTAGTCGGGCAAGGTTTCCGCCTTGCTCGCCAGTTTGGCTTGCACTACCAACAATTACATCTTCAACTTCTGCTGGATCTAGCTTGGGGTTTCTTTCAAGCAATGCATCGATACAATGCGCAACCATGTCGTCGGGTCGGGTCAGATTAAATGTGCCACGAAAGGACTTTGCAAGGCCGGTGCGAACACTATCCACGATTACTACGTCACGCATAAGGCATCTCCATTAATTTATGCTGCTAAAAAGGACGTTCATTGTGCCCTGAATCCAACGGTTTAGACAACCTAGGGCCGTTGCCCTTTCATCGCGTCATCAATTTCAATGATTCCGGCGCTTCAGCCGGCACGCGCATGGCCCAATGCGCGTCGCTTTCTTTCAAACCGCCCCGTTGGTTTCGGCGATGGGTCCCCTTGCCTCGGCGCAATCGTTGTATTTTAAAGTGATTAATCCATAATCTTGGGTCCCACACCAGTCAGGGGTTTACCGATGCCACACTATATTCTTGCCATTGACCAAGGCACCACGAGTTCTCGCGCCATGGTTTTTGATGAGGACAGTCAGATTGTGGGTGTGGGTCAGCAGGAGTTCCCGCAATATTTCCCGGAAGATGGTTGGGTTGAGCATGATCCCGAGGAAATCTGGCAATCCGTTTTGCAGGTTGTCGAAAGTGCCCTTGCCAGCGCGGATCTGCTCGCAAATCAGATTGCCGCCATTGGCATTACCAATCAACGCGAGACAACGGTTGTTTGGGACCGTGCCACCGGCGCGCCAGTGTACCCTGCGATTGTTTGGCAGGATCGCCGCACCAATGGGTTGTGCCAATCGCTCAAAGCGGCCGGTCATGAAGCGCAAGTCCGGGCAAAAACCGGGTTATTGCTGGACCCTTATTTTTCTGCAACCAAGGTGCGCTGGATACTCGATCATGTGGCGGAAGGTCAAGCTCGGGCAGAAGCTGGCGAGCTTTGCTTTGGGACCATCGATTCGTTTTTGCTTTGGCGGTTAACCGCTGGTCGGGTTCATCGCACGGATGCAACCAACGCCGCCAGAACCCTTATGTTTAATATCCTGACTCAGGATTGGGACGACGACATCCTAGCCCTGTTGAATATTCCTCGCACTCGATGCTCCCACAGGTCAAAGATTGTGCCTCGGACTTCGGAACGACTGACCCCGCGCTGTTTGGAGCCGCGATTCCTGTCGCAGGGATGATTGGCGACCAGCAAGCGGCGGCGTTTGGCCAATGCTGTTTCGACGCGGGCATGGCGAAAAGCACCTATGGCACCGGTTGTTTTATGATTTTGAACACGGGTCCAGAGCCGGTGCGCTCTACGCATCAACTGCTGACTACGGTTGCTTACCGGTTGAATGGGGTGGTTTGCTACGGCCTTGAGGGGTCTATCTTCATTGCAGGCGCCTCGGTGCAGTGGCTTCGAGATGCCTTAAAGGTGATCGATCATGCGAGTGAGACGGAATCGATTGCGGCGTCTAATCCCGATAGTCATGGGGTTTATGTCGTGCCGGCCTTTACAGGCCTTGGCGCCCCACATTGGGATGCCGATGCTCGGGGCGCTATTTTTGGGCTGACTCGGGATGCTGGGGTTGCCGACATTGTGACCGCGACGTTGCAGTCAGTGAGTTATCAGTCTCAGGATTTGCTCAATGCGATGGCCAGTGATGGCGTTGCACCCACCGTGGTCCGCGTTGATGGCGGCATGATTGAAAACGATTGGATGGCGCAGAATCTAGCGGATCAGTTGGGTATCGAGGTGCATCGACCGGTCATTACCGAAACCACGGCGCTGGGTGCGGCCTACCTTGCCGGCCTCGCCATTGGGGTTTACCCATCAATGGATGCGTTAGCCGAGCGTTGGCAATTGGCGCGTTGTTTTCAACGGCAACTGCCGGCCCAAGACGCGGCAAAACGCTACGACGGTTGGGTCGATGCGGTGGCGCGGGTTAAATCTGTTTGATCAAGTCGCAGACCGTGCTCGCGATTAGGTCCGCCTCCGATTGATTAATAATCAAAGGCGGGAGCAACCGAATGACCGAGTCGGCGGTGACATTGAGCAGGAGTTTGCGATCAAACGCCTGTTGCACCAGTTCGCTGCAGGGCTTGGTGAGCTCCACCCCAAGCATGAGACCCATGCCGCGAATCTCTTTCACCCGATTATCGCCCGCCAACTGGGTTCTGAATTTATCTTGTAGGTAGTTGCCCATCTCGGCCGTATGCTGGATGAGGTTTAAGCGCTCAAATTCGTCCAGCACCGCGTTCGCCGCGGCGCAGGACAAGGGATTGCCCCCAAAGGTTGAGCCATGATTGCCGGGCTTGAAGACCGCTGCCGCCGCGCCCCGGGCCAAACAGACGCCAATCGGCACGCCGTTACCGAGGCCTTTTGCTGTAGTCACCAGGTCCGGCAAAATGCCGCTGTGTTGGTAACAAAAGTAAGCGCCAGTTCGGGCGTTACCCGATTGCACTTCGTCTACGATCAAGAGCCAATCATTGGCATCACACAGGGCTCGCAATTTGGGCAGATAGGTTGGGTCCGGAACTTGGATGCCGCCCTCGCCTTGGATCGGCTCTACAAAAATAGCAGTGACTTGGTTGCTGGTTTCTGCGATTTTCTCGATGGCGGGAATGTCGTTGAACGGGACCCTTAAAAAGCCCGAAACCAACGGTTCAAAACCCGCTTGCACTTTTCGATTGCCGGTTGCTGTGAGCGTTGCCATGGTTCGACCATGAAAGGCCGATTCGGCGACGATGATGGTTGGATCCGAGAAGCCCTTGTTGTGACCATAAAGCCGTGCAATTTTAATGGCGCACTCACAGGCCTCTGCGCCCGAGTTGCCGAAAAACATATTGTCCATGCCCGAGATCAGCGCCAGACGCTCAGCCAAACGCTCCTGGCCAGGAATTCGATACAAGTTGGAGGTGTGTAATAAGGTTTGGCTTTGATCGGACAGGGCGCGTGCAACGGCCTCATTGGCATGACCCAGTGCAACAACGCCAAGACCCGACAAGGCATCGAGATAGCGCTCGCCTGTATGGTCAATCAGCCAGGCGCCCTCGCCTCGAACAAACTGAACATCGGTACGGCCATAGGTTGGCATAACAGCGTGGTTCATGAGACAGTCCTTACTTGGGTCGAGTCAGTGCTGCAACAATACAGCGCGCTAAAAGACTTGGATCATAAACCAGTTTCGTCAACCGCCAAAGCCGCCTTATGAGTGAACCCCTAAACGCAATCGAGCTGGCCGTGTTTGTTGCTCGGTGCGCGGCGGTTTGTGACGAGATGGGTTTGATCCTGAGGTCTGCGGCGTTTAGCCCCAACATTAAAGACCGATTGGATTATTCCTGCGCATTGTTCGATGCGCAGGGCCGCATGTTTGCGCAAGCGGCTCATGTGCCGGTGCATTTGGGCAGCATGGCGTTTGCGATGCAGCAGGTGGTAGGACTGCGCCAGTGGCAAGCTGGGGATGAGTTGATTTGGAATGACCCCTTCTTGGGCGGCACGCACTTACCCGATGTCACCCTGGTCAGGCCGTTTTTCTCCGGCGCCCAGCTGCTTGGGTTTGTCGCGAATCGAGCGCATCACGCCCAAATTGGGGCGTCGACCCCGGGCTCGATGCCGCTGTCGAGACACCTTGATGAAGAAGGCCGAGTCATCCCGCCAACCTTGTTATTTGAAGCAGGTGTCGTCAACGAGACGTTGCGTGCAGCGCTGCGCGCTGAGTTAGGCGCCGGTACAGCGGCTGACTTGGCCGCGCAATCGAGCGCCAACCGGGTGGGGATCGAGCGACTTGAGCAATTGGTTGCGGGGCTGTCTGATCGGCGCTTTGCCAGCGCCATTGGCCAGCTCAATGGCTATGGGCGAGCGGTTGCAGAAGCTGGGATTCGGCGGATTCCTGAGGGTTGCTACGGCTTTGAAGATGTCATGGACAGTGACGGTTACGCGGCGACCGGCTGCAAAATAAAAGTCGAAATCACGGTCGCCGATGCCGAGGTTTTTGTTGATTTTACCGGCACGAGTCCGGCGGTTCCGGGCAATATCAATTGTCCGCTTTCCGTCACCGCAGCCGGTGTTTTTTATGTCATCCGATGTTTATTGCCCCAGGAGACCCCTGCCTGCGCCGGCGCGTTTGATGTGGTCACCATCAAGGCTGAGCCGGGTTGCTTGGTGCATGCGCAGCGGCCCGCGGCGACCGCGGCGGGTAATGTCGAAACGTCAATGCGGATTGTCGATTGTATGTTGGGCGCACTGGCTGCGGCATTGCCAGATGAAATACCGGCAGCCAGCCAAGGCACGATGAATAATGTTGCGATGGGTCGGGTCGGGCAGTGGGATTACTACGAAACCCTCGGTGGCGGCACCGGGGCAAGCCCTCACCAGGCCGGTATTGATGCGGTCCAAAGTCATATGACCAACACCCTGAACACCCCAATTGAAGTGTTGGAGTCAAATTATCCGATCCAAGTGCTTGAGTATTCGGTGCGCGCCGGGTCTGGCGGCGCCGGCAAACATGACGGCGGCCAAGGGCTTGTGCGAAGTTATCGATTTCTGGCAGAAACCCAGGTGACCCTCATTACTGAACGTCGGGTGTCAGCCCCATGGGGGTTGGCCGGGGGTGACCCGGGGTTACCGGGATTGAACAGTTTGGACGGTCAGCCGCTGCCGGATAAAGTTCAGTTGCTTGCGCAACCCACTCAAGTCCTTCGGATCGAAACCCCCGGTGGGGGTGGTTGGGGCCGGAAAAAATGACGCTGCAACCTAATAATTGAACCCGATCGTTTAACTTTGGTGAAAAAAGGCTAAAATAAGTTTTTTCATCAACGGGCAGAGCCGGCATGAGTGATATTTTAGAAAGCATCCAACAGCAGGTTGAGAACAATTCAATCCTCATTTATATGAAAGGGTCTCCCGAACAACCGCAGTGTGGGTTTTCCTCTCAATCCTCACAGATGCTCATGGCGTGTGGCAAGCCATTTGCTTACATCGATATTTTATCGAATCCTGAAATACGCGCTAATTTGCCAAAATTTTCTGATTGGCCAACCTTCCCGCAACTGTTTGTGCAGGGTGAGCTGGTCGGTGGTTGTGACATCATTACTGAGATGTACGAAAGCGGTGAGTTACAAACGCTGCTGGATGACGTGCCGCTACCCGACGCCGATTAATCAGGGCCGAAGGCCTCACTGCTTTCGTTGTTCGCCGCGAGGTCATAGGGCGCAGGCCATCGATTGACGATATCGCAAAAAACCTCGGCGGTTCGCTCACAATCGTAGATCGCTGAATGCGCTTCTTTATTATTAAAGGCAATCCCAGCTGCCGCGCACGCCCGCGCAAGAACGGTCTGGCCGTAAACCAAGCCGGCGAGGGTTGCCGTATCAAAGCTTGAAAAGGGGTGGAACGGATTGCGCTTAAGGTTGCATCGCGCGGCAGCCTGGTTCATAAACCCTTGATCGAATGACGCATTATGGGCCACCACAATTGCGCGCTGACAGCCGGTGCGCTTCACCTCGGCTCGTACAGCGCTAAAAATCGCGGCCATCGCGTCCTTTTCGGGTACCGCACCCCTTAATGCACTCAAAGGGTTGATCCCGGTAAATTCGAGCGCTGCAGGCTCGAGGTTGGCGCCTTCAAAGGGCTCAACATTGAAAAAAAACTGTTCAGCTGCGTGCAATCGGCCTTTGTCATCCATGCCGATCAGGACCGCTGCAATCTCGAGCAAGGCATCCGTTTGGGAATTGAAGCCACCGGTTTCAACATCGATGACAACGGGCAGAAAGCCTCGGAACCGGTGTGCGATCGGTAATTTTGAATCGTTCATGAGCCGGTTTCCGGACGCACGAGGCGCCACTTAATTGTTTCACCGCCTCGCAGCGGCATTAATTCGTCCCTTCCGAAAGGTAAGGCTATGGGTGGAACCCAGGGCACAGCTTCAAGGGTGATGGTGTCTGAATGCCGCGGTAAACCATAAAAATCGGCGCCAAAATGACTGGCAAAGCCCTCGAGGTAATCCAGTTTGCCCGCTTGTTCAAAGGCCTCGGCATAGAGTTCGATCGCAGCATGAGCGGTATAACAACCGGCGGCACAACCGCAGGCGTCTTCCTTTCGACTCCGGGGATGGGGCGCTGAATCGGTTCCCAAAAAGAACGACGGGTCGCCCGAGGTCGCAGACCTAATTAATGCAGCTTGATGGATATCGCGTTTGAGAATGGGCAGGCAAAACAAAATCGGCTTCATGCCGCCACTGAGCATATCGGTTCGATGGTACAAAAGGTGGTGGGCCGTGATGGTTGCCGCGACGTTGGCGCTTTGTGCCGCGACAAAACTGGCCGCCTCTTGGGTCGTGATGTGCTCAAAAACGATTTTAAGTTCTGGAAACCTTGCAATGATTGGCATGAGGCACTGATCGATAAAAATCTTTTCTCGATCGAAAATATCAATCTTGGCGTCGGTGACTTCACCATGAATCAGCAAGGGGAGTTGGTGCTGCGCCATGGCTTCAAAAATGGGGTACAAGCCTTCGATGGAGCCGACGCCGGCCTCTGAGTTGGTGGTTGCGCCGGCGGGATAGAGCTTGCAGGCATGGACCTGTGGTGATTGCGCGGCCTCAATGATGTCACGCAAGCGGGTTTGGTCCGTTAGATACAACGTCATCAAGGGTTCGAAGTCGGAGCCAGTGGGCCGGTTCAACAGAATTTCGTCCCGGTAGGCCAAGGCTTGGGGCACCGTGGTGACCGGCGGCGTTAGATTGGGCATGACAATGGCGCGGCCAAAACTGCGCGCGACATCCCCCACTGTGGTGGGCAGATAATCACCGTCGCGTAAGTGGATGTGCCAGTCATCGGGCCGGGTGAGGGTTAGTGTTTGCATAAAAGAATTGTATCACCCTTCGCTGAAAACTGGTCTCCGAACGAGCAAACGATTACCATACACTCCTTTTTTTGTGAGCTCAAAGTGATGCCGAAATTAAACAAAGTCGTACTGGCCTACTCCGGTGGATTGGATACATCGGTCATTCTGCGTTGGCTGCAAGAGACCTATGATTGCGAGGTGGTGACCTACACGGCCGATCTTGGTCAAGGAGAGGAGCTCGAGCCGGCAAGAAAAAAAGCCGAAAGCATGGGGGTTTCAGAAATCTTCATTGACGATGTTCGCGAAGAGTTTGTCGCGGATTTTGTCTTCCCAATGTTTCGCTGTAATACGGTGTATGAGGGCGAATATTTGTTGGGAACGAGTATTGCCCGGCCCCTCATTGCCAAACGGTTGGTTGAGGTCGCCGCGGAAACCCAATCCGAGGCCATTGCCCATGGTGCAACGGGCAAAGGCAATGACCAGGTTCGATTTGAGCTGGGGGCCTATGCGTTAGACCCTGCGATTCGGGTGATCGCACCCTGGCGTGAATGGGATCTGAACTCACGTGATAAATTGATGGAATATTGCGAAATGCACAATATTCCAGTGGAAATGAAACGTGGTAAAAAGTCCCCCTTTTCTATGGACGCCAACCTTCTGCACATCTCCTATGAGGGCGGTAATTTGGAAGATCCTTGGTCTGAGGCCGAAGATGATATGTGGCGCTGGACAGTCTCGCCAGAGGAAGCGCCAGATCAGCCTACTTATATGACAATTAGTTATGAGAAGGGCGATATTGTCGCTATTGACGGTACACCTATGTCCTGCCACTGTGTTAACTGAACTTAATAAGATCGCTGGAGCAAATGGCATAGGGCGACTGGATATTGTTGAAAATCGCTATGTTGGGATGAAAGCCCGTGGCTGTTATGAAACGCCAGGTGGTACCATTATGCTAAAAGCGCATCGAGCTATTGAATCAATTACATTAGATCGCGAAGTGGCACATTTAAAAGATGAGTTAATGCCAAAATACGCCAAGCTTATTTATAACGGTTATTGGTGGGCGCCAGAACGAGTAATGTTGCAAACGGCAATTGATCAAAGTCAGGATGTAGTCAATGGTGATGTCCGTATTAAACTCTATAAAGGCGGTGTTAGTGTGGTGGGCCGCAAGTCAGATACTGATAGTCTGTTTGATTCCAATATTGCTACCTTTGATGATGATGGCGGTGCCTATAATCAGGCCGACGCCGAGGGCTTTATCAAGCTCAATGCGCTGCGACTCAAAATGGCGAGTTTGCGGCAATCAAGACAACCGTAACGCCGCTGATGGCGTCTTACGGGGCAACGAGTGGGCCCAGTGGTTGGAGTCTTACTGACGCCGCCCGCTTGCTAACAAACCAGGGTTAACCCTTGGCAAGCTGCGCTTGTTTCTCTCGTTGCGGGTATTCGCATAGGTCGAACACCGTGCACGCGGCGCACTTGGGGCTTCGCGCGGTGCAGGTATAGCGGCCATGCAAAATCAACCAGTGGTGTGCATCTCGGATAAACTCATCCGGAATGACTTTGATGAGCTTCTTTTCGACTTGCAGGACATTCTTGCCGGGTGCAAATCGAGTTCGGTTCGATACTCGAAAAATATGGGTGTCGACCGCCATGGTGGGTTCACCAAACGCCGTATTTAAAACCACGTTCGCCGTCTTACGACCGACCCCTGGAAGGGCTTCGAGCGCCTCGCGCGTGGTGGGGACTTCCCCCGCATGCTCGGGAGCAATCTGTTACAGGTTTTGATGATGTTTTCGGCTTTGCTGTTAAACAATCCGATCGTCTTAATGTAGGGTTTCAAGCCGTCAACGTCCAAGGCGGCAATCAACGCCGGCGTGCCGGCCACTGGGAACAGTTTTCGGGTGGCTTTATTCACCCCAACATCGGTTGCCTGCGCTGAGAGGACAACCGCCACAGGAGTTGAAAAGTACTGTCATACTGCAGTTCAGTGGTTGGGGTTGGATTCTCTTGGCGCAGGGTGCTCAAGAAGGCGATCCGTTTTTCTCGATTCATAGTATTCGTCCACACAATTCTTCAGGGCAATCAAACATCCCAGTGCCAAGAAGGCCCCGGGCGCTAGCATCATAATTAAAATTGGGCTTTGATGAACTTCAATCCGCCAGGCGATGCCCGCGGGTCCCAGTAATTGTTCCATGCCGTCAAATAAGGTGCCTCGGCCCATTATTTCCCGCAGCCCGCCGAGTAAGGTAATGGCCCACAGAAACCCCAGCCCCATCCAGAAACCATCATTCATCGAAGCCCAGATGGGGTTCCTGCGCGCAAAAAGTTCGGCCCGCCCAAGAATCGTGCAGTTGGTGACGATCAGCGCAATGAACAGGCCGATCCGCTGATAGAGTTCGAAAAAATAAGTTTGCATCAAGAGGTCTGCCGCCGACACCATGGTGGCAATCACCAGAATTTGCAGTGGCAGCCGAATGTCTTCCACCATGGTGCGCTTTAAGAGACTGATCAGCGTATTGGACCCAACTAACACCGCGAGTGTAATGAGTCCCAGCGTGAGGCTCGTCACCAGCGTTTGGCTGACCGCGAGGAGGGGGCAGAGGCCCAAGAGTTGGACGAGCGCTGGATTGTTGCGCCAGACACCATCGATGGCGAGGTTGTTAACGTCGTTCATCAGGATCCCCGGCAATAAATCGATGCGCATGATCTTTAAGACCCTGATCCACCATCTCGATATAAGCGCGGCTGGTGATGGTTGCACCCGTGACGTGATCAAAGTCGCCGCCATCGCGTTTTAGGCGAAACCGGTGGTGCAGCAGGTTTCGATGGTCCAGTTGGTCAAGCCACGATGCATCGCTGTTGATGATATCGCCAATACCGGGGGTTTCTTGATGGCTGCGAGTCGACACCGCGGTGATCGAGCCAGTTTCGTCAACCGCGAGCCAGGCGCGGATGGTGCCGTTGTAGCCAAGGGCGGTCTGAATGGCTAGCAAGAAGCCTTGCCGGCGCGTTGCCGACCACAGTTCAAAGTGCTCGCTGTCGGGATCAGTCTTGATCAGGGTGAGCGCGGGGTCTTTGATGACGCGTTGCAAAATCTTTAAATCATAGTCCGCTTGATTGCGCTGAATCTGCGCGTCGGTCGCATCAGCCAAACCGCCGATGATGGTGGCGGCGACCGCAGCGGCGAGCATGAGGATCAAGAAGGCAGGTTTCATGGGGCGCGCCCTCGCGCTTGGCCGAGTTGAACCATAGCGGTCGATCAGGGGGGCTGCCGCATTGCTGAGCAG
>CAJJAX010000046.1 GCA_905182155.1 uncultured Pseudomonadales bacterium | reverse complement strand
CGATCAGTTGCTTGTGGCCCAGCACCCAGAGCACTGCGACCAGCTGATGGGGTTTCAAGCTTTGGAATGGGCTGATCCAAACTGGCAAGGGGTGGGTAAACTGCCACAAAGCTGGGCCATCATTGCCAGCTTTGTGGCGCCAGACTGTCAGGGGCGCGGCATTGGCAAAGCGCTGTTTAACCCGAAATCGGGTTTCGCACGCCTTGCCTTCGGGGTTGATTCGACTGATCCGTTCGCCATTTGGGAGTTCTATCTTTTGGATCGGGAGATCGACTCGTTTTTTTTGATCGGGCCAAGTGCCATGAACGATCAGATCATAATGTTTTTGCAGATGATCTTTATTACGAAGCTGCTCTTGGAAGCGTCGTAAAAAGGACCGTTTTTTTGCAATCAGTAACAAGCCGGACGTATCTCGATCGAGTCGATGCGCCAGTTCTAGGTAAGGTAAATCGGATCGATGGGATCTTAAAGCTTCAATCAGGCCGCCCGATAAGCCGGAGCCACCATGAACCGCCAACCCTGCTGGCTTATTGATTGCCATCATGAGCTCGTCTTCAAAAATGATATGCTCGATCACAGAGATAAACCGGTAGTCTTTTTCGGCTTCTGGGGCAGCGCGTCGAATCGGCGGAATTCGCACAAGGTCACCTGCCTTCAACTTGTAGTCCGGTTTCACCCGCCCCTTATTGATGCGGACCTCACCCTTTCGGACCATTTGGTAGATCCGCGTCTTGGGGATGCCTTTGAGGGCGGACAGCAGATAATTGTCGAGCCTTTGACCGGATCGATCTTCGTCAATCTCGACGGTCCGGACGGCCTCGTACGTCATTGTTCCTTGATTCGACTGCATTTTTTTGCTGTATCCAGGCTCGGAAGCTGTTATGCTCGTCAACGGTTGGCACAGTGTACGGCCAATTTTGATAAGGCGAGGACGAAGTTTAGCGCGGTTTAATTCAGACTGCATTCGATAGTTTCCAACGCCGTGAGGCTCTAGCCTTTTATTAGCCCAGAGCCTAAAAAGGTAAGTATTTAGGTACTTAGATTGAACAAGTTGGTATTGGATCATGGTGATCGAGTATCAATCAGAACAGGCCGAAAGACAGGCCACTAAAATTGATGAGCGGCTGTAATCAGTATCGCCAAATCGAATTACGATAGAGACATCATCCTAGTCATTGCCGCAAATTTTGGTAATGCAAAATGCACATCTGAACATCTCCTTTACTTATGAATCGAAAGGAATGTGCACCCAAGGGCAGTGTCATCAGTTGAATAATGCTTCATTCGTGAAGCCTGATAAGCTCGGGTTAGACCGAGGCCGGAAACACTTAAATCTCTAGGCACATCAGTTGGTTTGCCGATATCTGAAGCGCTGCTCTTTGCATAAGCGATATCGTAATGAAAAGAATGTTAATCAATGCAACACACAGCGAAGAGCTGCGCGTTGCGCTCGTCGATGGTCAGAAACTCTACGACCTTGATATCGAAAGTCTCGCCAGAGACCAAAAGAAATCAAACATTTATAAAGGAAAGATCACTCGCGTCGAACCCAGTCTCGAAGCCGCGTTTGTTGATTTTGGCGGCAATCGCCACGGCTTCCTCCCACTCAAAGAAATCTCCAGAGAGTACTTCAAGAAAGGCCCCAGCGACGTTAAGGGACGGGTCAATATTGCGGATGTGCTGAAGGAAGGCCAGGAAATCATTGTCCAGGTTGATAAAGAAGAGCGTGGCACCAAAGGCGCGGCGCTGACGACCTTCTATAGTTTGGCCGGCCGATATATGGTTTTAATGCCGAATAACCCTCGAGCTGGTGGCATCAGTCGACGTATCGAGGGCGATGAGCGCGACGATTTGAAAGACGCTTTGGCAACCCTCGAAATTCCGAAAGATATGGGCGCCATTATTCGAACCGCTGGTGTGGGTCGTACTGCGGAAGAGCTGCAGTGGGATCTTAAGTATCTTTTGCAACTAGCTGAAGCAATTAAGATTGCGAGTGAACGCCCTTCCCCATTCTTGATCTACCAAGAAGGTGACGTGATCACCCGTGCTGTTCGGGATTACATGCGCGACGATATTGGTGAGATCTTGATCGATACCGACGAAGCCTTTGAGCAGGCAAACTCGTTTGTGTCTCAGGTTATGCCGCATCTGAGTTCGCGGATCAAGCGCTATACCAGTGATGTGCCCTTGTTCAATCGATACCAGATTGAAGGTCAAATTGAGTCTGCGTTTCAGCGCGAGGTTCGACTCCCTTCCGGGGGGTCAGTTGTTATCGACCCGACTGAAGCCTTGGTCTCGATCGATATCAACTCGGCTCGAGCCACGAAAGGCTCCGACATAGAAGAAACAGCGTTGAATACCAATTTGGAAGCGGCCGATGAAATCTGTCGACAATTGCGCCTACGGGACATTGGTGGACTGGTGGTCATCGATTTTATCGATATGTCCTCAACCAAGAATCAGCGCGCGGTTGAAAACAGAGTTCGAGACGCGCTTGAAGTGGATCGAGCAAAGATCCAGGTCGGTCGGATTTCACGGTTTGGCCTGCTTGAAATGAGCCGGCAACGATTACGCCCATCGCTGCGCGAGATCAGTCATATTCTGTGTCCGCGTTGTGAGGGCTTGGGCACGATTCGAGATATCGAATCGAGCGCCTTAGCGATTCTTCGGCTGATACAAGAAGAAGCACTGAAAGATTCAAGCGCCGAAATTAGAGCGTTTTTACCCGTTCCGGTCGCCGCGTTTGTGCTGAATGAAAAACGACAAATGATTGCGGATATCGAAAGCCACAATAACGTGCGATTAGTCATTGTCCCAAGTGCAGAAATGCAAACCCCGCATTATCGGGTTGAGCGACTTCGAAACAACGACGTGGAATCAGCCGAAGCAAGCTATGCAATCTCTCCTGAAATTGAGGAAGAGCCGCCCGAGACGGGCGTTGATTTACGGCCGGTTGTAAGAGAGCGCGCAGCCGTTGCGGTTGTTAGAGATGATGCGCCACCTCCTGCCCCGGCGCCCGCTAAAGTTGCGACGACAACGGCGCAAGACACGCCCAAGCCTGCAGCGCGTAAGCGCGCAGCGCCAAAAGGTAAAAAAGCAAAAGCCAGTCCGTCGTTCTTCAAGCGGTTGCTGTCAGTTTTTGGTGGTGCTGAGGAAGAAAGCACCCCTAAGCGAGACAATAAATCAAAGCAGGCGAAACCGGCTCAGCGTAATTCATCATCGACCGCCGCGACGCCAGACCGAGCGGCGAAGAAGCCAGCGGATGAGTCTCAATCCACAGAAACAAAGAAAACGGGTACGAGCCGCCGCAGAAGAAAGAGCCCGCGGGCAGAAGCCGCCAATGAAACCGTTGTATCGGCTGAAGTTGCTGAAACCAGCGTGTCTAAGGAGGCCTCAGCGGTTAATGAGGCCCCGGCGGTTAATGCGGCCCCAGCGGTTAATGCGGCCCCAGCGGTTATTGAAGGGGTAAGCGTTGCGTCGCAGGACCAGGAAGACAATGGTGACAAGCGGGGACATGGTAATCGAGAACGTAACCAGAGACGCCGTCGCAGTCGAACGCCTAAGAGTGATACGTCTTCTGAAACCGTAACCTTAGAGGCATCAGATGCGAGCGGTGCGCAATCGGCAGTAACTGAGTCTGATTCGGAGCCCTCTGATGTCGACGCCCAACCCAGTGTGAGCGCTACGCCGTTATTGGTGACGCAGGATGACACATCGGATCTCACACCCGTTTCGACCGTGAGCACGACTCAAATAACGCCGACCGAGGCGGTGGTTGATTCGAGGCCTGCCCGTGAAACCGTTGCCAGCGCGGCAAATTCCGAGAAGGTGACGCCGGTTGCCGCATCGGTCTGGGGACAGGCGAAAAATGACCCGCGGGTATCACCAAAACCCGTTGTTGACGGCCCTGTTCTTGAAACCGTCGTGGTGACAACTGCGGTGAATGACTTGCTCTATGTGCCGGTCAATTATGATGACGGTCATCCCAGTCGTTGGCAGCGCGCCAGCAATGACCCACGGAGTGTGGTTTAAAATTGCCGACGCCTACCACACGCCTTGCTCTTTGAGTTAAGGCGCGTGGTATAGCGGGGTTAACGGTTGCGGCTCGATTTCCAAGTCAATGCCAAAGCGGGTCTGGACTTTTTCTTGGATCAATTGAGCCAAGGTCATAATATCATTCAGGGTCGCGCCGCCCCTATTTTCGATCACTAAATGATGTTTTGGCGAGATACCCGCGTTACCGACGCGAAGATCCCGTAATGCCGCGGCTTGAATCAAAGCTGCAGCCGATACCTTACCCTGCGCCGTTCCGGCACTTGAACTGATGACAGAATCTCGCCTAAGGGCCTGGATCTCGGTTTCTGCTAAAATCGGGTTTTTGAAAAAACTACCGACATTGCCTTGAAGCCGATAGTCGGGCAGTTTCTTGCCTCGTATGGATTGAATCGCTTGTCTTAACCCCGCCGGCGATGAAGTGATCTTGGCCGGTAAAGTCTGAAGGTCTTGGTAGGTTAATATTGGCTCGAACCGAGGTTTGAGTTCTAAGGTCATCTGGGTGACCACAAAGCGCCCGGGTTGACGCTTAAACAGGCTGTCTCGATAACTGAATTCGCAGTCGTTAGCCTTAAGTTTGACCGCGGCCGCATTGTGCAAGTCCATGGCGTCGACCGACACGACAAACCGGTCTAGCTCCACCCCATAAGCGCCGATGTTCTGTATCGGTGCCGCGCCAACTGTGCCTGGGATACTCGAGAGGTTTTCAAGCCCGAAAAGTCCGGCCTTAAGGGTCTTTGCAACCAGATCATCCCATAGAGCGCCCGCGCCAACCGTGACCAACGCCCCCTGAATCCTAACGGTCTCGTCATTTGAGGACAATACGACGCCAGCAAGGCGCTCTGGCAGAAGCGCGTTGCTCCCGCCCCCTAAAACAAAGCATGGCAGACTCGCATGACGCGCAAATTCTAAAGCGCGTTGCAGGTCATTGCGCAGACTCGAACGTGGCCCGATGCGAGGCAAACCGAAGGCAGGCCAAGCGTATTTTGAGATGACAAGTCGACGTTTTTGCGGTGTTCAAATGGCATTGTGAGTCTAGCTTTGACCGTTATTTTATCGAACAGTGTATAATGCTGGCTGTTAATCATAGGGGAATCACATGCAATTAAAAGATAAAACTGCCTTTATCACGGGCGGCGCGTCCGGTTTGGGCCGTGCGACAGCTGAAAATTTCATCAAGGCCGGCGCCAACGTCATCTTGTTTGATCTCAACGAAGAGAATGCAGAAAAAGCGGCCAGTGAGTTAGGCAGTCAAGCAACCTATGCCGCGGGCGACGTGGCGGATGAAGTGTCTGTCGCGGCCGCTATTGAGAAAGGCTTAAGCGCATTTGGTGCGATTCACGTGAACGTCAATAGTGCCGGTATTGGCGCGGCCGCCAGAACGATTGGTAAAGATGGCCCAATGCCACTTAAAACGTTTGAGTTTATCGTTCGCGTTAATTTAATCGGCACGTTTAATTGCTTGCGTCTGTGCGCCGATGCGATGCAAAAAAATGAGCCGGTGACCAGTGATGGCGAGCGTGGGGTCATTGTGAATGTTGCATCGGTTGCGGCCTATGACGGTCAGATTGGTCAAGCGGCTTACAGTGCCAGCAAAGGGGGTGTTGCGGGTATGACCTTGCCGATCGCCAGAGACCTTGCACGAAGCGGTATTCGAGTTGCAACCATTGCGCCGGGGATCTTCGAAACGCCAATGATGAAATTTGCCCCGCCCCAGGTTAGAGAACCCTTAATTGAGATGACGCAGTTTCCAAAGCGCCTTGGGCAACCTGAAGAGTTTGCTCAGACGGCTGCGTACATTGTTGAGTGTGGTTATATCAATGGCGAGGTGATTCGTTTAGATAGTGGTATTAGGATGGCGCCAAGGTAAGACTGGATGGTTTAGCCATTTTTTCGATAGAACGGTATGCAGCGCGCTATGGCGCGCTGCATACCGCCCGGTTTGTATTTTACGCCATGCACCACTCGGGCTGAGTTCCGACACGGTATTTTCGAGTTGATCGACAGCTCTTTGGACCTGGCACGACGTCGGGTATTGAGTCGCAATTAAAAAGGCATTTCATCCGCAACCTGATCGAGTTGCACGCGCGAGCCTTCAAGGTTTAACCCATCGGCGAGTACGTTAAACATTGGCGTAGGTGTCAGAAAAGGTCCACTCACCCACTGGCAAGCATTCTACGGCAGCGCTTGCTATTTCGACCCAGGACGGGCGTTTGGTTTTGCATAGAACGCGTGGCGCCAGTCATCGTCGATCAGCAGGCAAGGTTCTTCAAACTGCTTAATTTTGAAAATAACAAACGGGTCCACTTTTAAGGATCTTCAAATGACCGGTCTCTGATGTTACGAGTAAAAAATGGGCCCGACGGCTGCGCTGCAACGGTTACGGTCCTCGCTGAAGAAACTGATAAACCCGTCTAACTGCCCACGTTCTACCTTCATTTGAACTCGCTTCCAGCTCTAAACCAACCCCTTCTGGTGGCGTGAGGTTGACGGCTTTAAAAAGATTTGAGTGCGTTGCAGTAACCCACCGGTAATACACCGGTAACTAGGCCCTCACTGGTTTAATAACTCAATGGACGCCAAGCGTCATTAAAGGCTAAGCGGCGTGGTGTACTAAAGACGCAACTCGACATAACAAGCCGCAAGTCCGCAACTCGGTTTTTATTTCAAGCAAAATCAGGCTTTCAGCAGTTGATCGACAAATTCGCGCAAACCCTCTTGGGTGAACGGTTTGCTCAGCAGTTGGTGGGTCGCAAGGTTTGTGACCGCCTCGCGCGCGAAATTTGGTACGTGCCCGCTAATCACACCCACTTTGACTGTTGGGTAAGTCTCCTGGCAGAGATTGATCAATGACAAGCCATCTTCTCGGCTAGGCAAGGCGAGGTCCGTTAGAAGCAAGTTGATGGGTAAGATTTGTTTTGCAAGGTTGGCCCGTGCGTCGGAAAGCGTTGCCGCTTCCAGGACGTCGTGGCCCGCTAATTCGAGATAAGTCTTTGCAATGAATCGAATGTCGGCATGATCATCAACGAGCAGGATCCGCGCGCGCTGGGACGCGTCATCAGGGGCCTCAACGGTCAAGTGCTGGGCCTCGGCGCCGGTCTTGGCCGCGATGTGTGCGACAACCGGTTTAGGTTTTTCGGTAACGCTTGAGATCGCCTCATCGGTCGTCGGCACATAAAGGTAAAAGGTGGTTCCGAGGTTCAGTTCGCTGGCGACGCGAATATGGCCACCGGATTGGGTTACGAATCCGAACACCATCGCCAGACCCATTCCCGTCCCCTCGCCTGCCATTTTTGTCGTATAAAAAGGTTCGAAAATTCTCTCGGAGACCGCTCGACTCATGCCCGTGCCGGTATCTCTAATGGATAGGCAAACAAGATCTTGACTGCTTAAGTCTTTGGGAAGATGGCGGATTCTGTCTTCGTCTGATAATGGGTTGAGCGAAAGTGATAACTGCCCGCCCACAGGCATTGAGTGTCGAGCATTGACAATGAGATTGAGTAACGCGTTATTCAGAGCGCCCGTATCGAGTTTGACTTTGGCCGTACGGCAATCTGTGGAAAAATCCAAATTGACAAGTTTGCCCGAAGCCTGCTCGAGCAGCGGAAGGCTCTTTTTAATTTCTAAAGCCAGGTCGACCACCTCAGGATCTAAAATTTGTTTCCTTGAGAAGTCGAGTAATTGCCGAATTAGATCTGCACCTTGCTTTGATGCTTCGAACGCAATGGTTAAACTTCTTTCCACATCGGGTGATCTTCGTTCTGGATCCATTTTGATCACGTCCAAGGCGCCTTGGATGAGTTGCAGCATATTATTAAAGTCATGGGCAACACCGCCGGTGAGCTCCCCTAGGGCCGTTAATCTTTGGGCATGGGCAAGATTTGTCTCCAGGTGTTTTCTAGATCGTGTGTCCCGCATAAATGACAGCAGTAGGCGTTTACCATCGAGTTCGATTGTCGATGAGGTGCTTTCCACCGGAATTTCGCGACCATCCTTTGCCAGCAGGGTCCCTTCACGCTGGTGGGCTTGGATGCTCGTAACGATTCTGACCCGTTCATTCCATTCGTCAGAATCGAGGGCCGCAGAGATATCGAATATTTTTCTATCCAACAGTTCTGTTTCGCTAAAGTCTAGGAGTCTGAAGGTAGCATCGTTGGCATAAACAATTTGACCATCGGATAAATTAAAGAGCATGCAAGCGTCCCCTGCGCCATCGAGGATGGATTTCAGTCGCTGTTCATTTCCTGCAATTTGTGCGAGTTGCTGCTGTTGCCGCTCGATACTGGCGTTAACCGCGGTTACCAATGCGCCAATTTCGTCTTTTTCATGGCCTGGCGGATAGGATACTTTAAAGCTGAGATCGATCGGTCTCTGAACATCTAAGACCACCTGTTGCAGCGGAGAAATGATGATCCGCCTGAGCACAATCATTAAAATAAAAGTGACCAAGATGATGGATAAAAAAACTTCATCCAAAGAAGCTGAACGCTTCTTGCGAAGGAACGGTTCATTCCGCCGCCATAATCTATTTCTAAATACAAGGTGCCGTATTGCGTGATTTTCGAACTCAGTGAAGCCGGCGCGTCCTCAATGAGAGGAATCGAGCGGAGCACTTTCGTTTCAGAAAGCAGTATCGAAATAAAGGGTATCACGTTGGTTACGGGTTCATTTCGACCTTCTGCTAGGACAGCGTTCGTATCATCTTCGAGCCTTGCTCCTTGCACAATCTCGTTCGCCAAGAATCCTTTGATGATCTGCTGTGAGAGCACCGGGTCCGACAGGTAAGCCGCGTTGATGAGCGCAGGTTTACGAGCAGAAATATACTGATCGAGTAACTGTTGGTCATGTTCGGCCTCGTACTCAAACTCGAAGTAAACCTCACAGGCACCATAAACGGTAGCAACAAGGACCAGTACAACCAGCACTGACAGTACGGTCCGAACTACAAGAGAATGTTCGCGACTGACTAGGGTCATTGGATCTCAATTAAATTAGTGAGGGGGCAGATCATTGAATACCCAATGGCATTTTTACGAATTCTAGCCCCGCTTTAAGATCCACAAGCATGAGCCTATTTGACTTCAACCAATGATGCGAGCACCGATGGAAACGCCGCATCAGCGATTGCCCGCATCTCGTCCTCGGTTCGATCTTGAATTGGGTGCTGAACATACAGCCTAAACGGATGAAAGCCGAGGGCATTGCCTTGTGCTTCAGCCGCTTGTTCAAATTCTACCGTCGCAACAAAGGCGCCAGGCAACCCTCGGCGGTCTAGATCTAGAATGTCATGCAAACTGCACGACGTGCAAGATCCTCAGTCAGCCAATGCTTCTAACACCGCGTCACAGGACCCGGCAATTTCTTGTCGCAGCGCATCGGGTGCAACCCGAGTGAAGGTGGGTTTTTTAAAGCGTTTCGTGATGGCGCCTTGTTCATTGAGCAGCACCTCAATGCGGTCCATAAAGATATTGCCCTTCGGTTTCGAAATATCGAGCAAACCGATCACTGCGCCGTCGATTTTGCTCAGTCTTGGTAGCGGTTGTCGCCCTTCGGGCATTGCTTCCGAAGTTGGGTCTAATAATTCCATGGTTTGATCTCCTACTAAGAATGAATCTGCCGGGTGACTGGCACACTACCAGTGCTACCACTGGCGCCCCAGCCCGCAATAATGGCAGAAAAGAGGCCTGCTCGCCCGCCTGCTCTGACAATATTCAGCCCGCCGTCCCGAAACTTACACAAAACCGAGTCTCGTAGCTTTTCAGGAAGGCCCTCAGCCATGCCGCCAGCGCCCTGAATGAGTTCTTCGCCAGGGATCATCAGCAAGGCCAAAAGGCATTCTTTGACTTGTTGCTTGTTCCACTGCGCGTCGCGAAATATCCGTTCATGCTCGGGTGACACGACGAGAAAGGCATCAGAGCCTTGAACCATCTTGGGGTGACCAATGACTCGCAACCCCGCGGCAAAGGATCGACACAGCGACTCAGGGTCTCTGGATTTTTGGTCAACCAAGCCCTGCATCCCATCGGCCGCAAAGACCGTAACGGTTGATGTCTCGGATGAAAAACCTTTCTCCACCGCAGAGGGACTCCCAGCAGGAATTCGTCTCATCTTCGGAAAAGCAAAAGGTGTATTTCCCTGGGTTGCCCAGCGCCGCGCGATCAACCCCGCCGGGTCTACCGCCGCCTACATTTCGAATCACCAATTGCAAGGCTCGACCGATGGTCGCGTTCGCGCGATTGCCCTGTCCGAGCGCATTGCCGCCCGAGTTCATCCCAATCGCCCTGGAGATGGGCCCATTAACAACCACCATTGGGCCAGAAAAATAAGTCGTGGCTAAGAGTCCATGCATACAAAATTGGTCTTCTAAAACGGCTTCAACCGCCGCAATCACCACCGGGAGGTATTCGGGTCGGCAACCCGCTAAAACCGCGTTAATGGCAATTTTTTCGATGCTGCAGGGCGCAAAATCCGGTGGTACGATGCCGATGATTTCATCCGATTGCCTGGTTGTTCCGGCGAGCATTCGCATGACGCGCTCTGCCGTGGGGGGCACGACCGGCAAACCATCAGACCAACCTTGGTCATAGCCGATTTCAATGTCATCAACATTTTCAAAATTCAGTCGTCGCGCGGAGAGCAGGTGCCCCGAGAATTGGGCGGCTAGCCGCTCCTGCATGCCTGGATCATGGGTTTTTGAGCCGCAACCCGGCCTAAACTTGGGCAGATCACGGTTCAATTCAATCCCAAGCAGGGCTTCCCAAGCGGTTGCATCCCAACCAAATATTCGCGAAACCTCAACGCCCTCTTTCCGAATAATGAGGGTCGGAACCACTTCAATTTTTAGGCGATAGGATTGTTCAAGCGATGCGTCATATTCGACCTCAAGGTTTTTCGGAAAGTCCTGAGTATCCTGACAGATGACCCGAAGATCAAAGTGCGCAGCAATCTGACCGATAATGGGCTCGATCAAGGTGCAGGTTTCGCAGGCTTGTTTTACAACCAAGGTGACGTTTAACATCGCGGGCTACCTTTTATTAAAAATCTGTCGAACCTGCTCTAAATCTTCAGGCGTATCCACACCGGGTGGAACCGCACGGATGGCCTGTTCGATATAGATCTCTGCGCCATAAGCAAGCGCTCTCAATTGCTCTAGTTTTTCGAGCTGCTCAAGCCTGGTAGGCGGCCACCGAACGAACCGGTGCAGAAAATCCACTCGGTAAGCATAGAGTCCGATATGCCTCAAAAAGTCATCCTGTTCAGTCGGATCATCATCGCGGTTGAACGGGATTGCGGCCCGGCTAAAATAAAGTGCTCGGTTGGTGAGGCTTTTAACCACTTTGACGCAATTCGGGTCCAATATTTGCTCATCTCGATCAAAACCGCAACCCAGGGTGGCCATCTCGGTCTGCGCTTGCGCAATCCCCTGGGCAACTTGGTCTAGACATTCTGGGGGCATCAAGGGCTCATCGCCTTGTAAGTTAACGACGATGGTCTCATCGCTCAAGTTAAGGCTCGCAGCCGCTGCGGCTAATCGGTCGGTGCCCGACGGCAAGTCTGCAGGCGTCATGACAACCTCACATTGGCTGTGGGCCAAGGCAGCCTTGATGTCTTGATGGTCAGTTGCCACGATCACCCGACTCGCCGCGCTCAGGTTCGCTTGCACGACGACCCGTTGAATCATCGTTTCGCCCTGGATATCACACAGGGGTTTGCCGGGCAGGCGGGTGCTTTGCCACCGCGCAGGGATGATGATGACAAAAGGTGCGGTCACGATGCGGGCGCCGCCTCATCTTCATGACTCAAGGTGTCGCCTAAGCGCCTTGCTTCGTTCGGTAACATGACCGGAATATCATCGCGTATGGGATAGGCCAGTTGATCCACAGAGCAGATCAACTCCCCCACTGCGGCATCAAGGCTGAGCGCCCCTTTGCACACGGGACAAACCAGGATTTCAAGTAACCGTTGATTGATCGTCATAACTATTGCCCCAAAGATTTTGATTGTCTTAAATTTAACCACAACGGCCTAACGAAGGCTCTGCCTAGAGATATCTCACCAACGCGGCAGTCCGTCATGCGATCGAGCGTAACCTTCTGCTGATCTTTTCTTTAAGCGACTCCGGAACGTTCAGTCGAACCACCAGAACATAAACGGGCGCCTTGATAGCGCTGAAATCAAGCGCGCGACATCGGCTGTAGTCTTTCTCGGTCATAACAACCGCTAGCTCGTCTTGAAAATTAAGGTCTTCGTCGCCAAAGAGCGCATGATCCGGCCAAGGATGTTCGATTACTGAGCAGCCCAAGCCTGAAAGCGTTTGAAAGAATCGTTGCGGGTGGCCAATGCCGGCCACAGCATGCACCGGCTGTCGCTGAAGCACCGCGACAGAAACTTTCTGGCCAGTTTTGGCATCAAACAGGTGATCAACCTCGACGGCAATCGGCATTGCGCCTGCCGGGGCCACCTTGAACTGATCTGGGCCATTGATCAAAACACAATCGACTTCTTTGAGCCTAGTGGGTTTTTCTCTTAAGGGTCCTGCCGGAAGCAGGCGGGCATTGCCGAAACCGCGCAAGCCATCAATCACAACAATCTCGAAATCCCGCGGGAGCTGATAGTGTTGAAGTCCGTCGTCGCTAATGATCACGTCGCAGTCGGTGGTTTCGACCAATTGTTTGGCCGCTCGTACTCGGTCCCGACAACAAATTGTCGGCGCGCCAGTTGATTTTGCGATCATGATGGGCTCATCGCCAACCAAGGCTGGATCGGACGTAGCCGTCACGCGGGTTGGTCGTTTTGCAGAACCGCCAAATCCTCGGGAGATCACGCCAGGTTTATAGCCTTCAGCGGCCAACCACTGGGCCAGAGCAATCACAACCGGGGTTTTACCTGTACCACCAGCGGTAATATTCCCGACAACAATAATCGGCAGTGGGCACTTATAACGCAGTTGATGGGTCTCTGATCGATGCCTTTTTCGTCCGGCAAGCTTTTGAAACAGCCAGCTAATCGGTGTGAGCAGGGTCAACCACTGATCTCGTCGATACCAAGCTTTGGGCAACCACAGGCCCAATCGAAAGCCCGGGTCCTGTCTGGGATGAAGGCTCGGGGTTGCCCGCGCAATAGGGGCTGCTTGATTGATCGGTGGGGTTGTTTCAGGCTCGGTTGCTTGAAAAAAACGAGCATAGCGCTCGCCAAGCTTCAGCAGTTCTTGGTGCGTGCCCTGCTCCTTAATTTCGCCATTGTCTAAAACCAGAATTCGATCGGCTTTTTCGATGGTGCTTAAACGATGCGCGATCACGATCGTTGTTCGGCCTTTAACAACCTGTTCTAACGCTTTTTGGATTGCGCGTTCTGATTCTGTGTCTAATGCCGAGGTGGCCTCATCGAGAATTAAGACGGGGGCATCCTTCAGTAGCGCGCGGGCAATCGCAAGGCGCTGTCGTTGGCCGCCAGACAGTAAAACGCCGTTGTCCCCAACTTCTGTGGCTAAGCCCTGATCAAATTCTTGAATAAACTCCCAGGCTTGGGCATCCCGAGTGGCTTGTATGACCTCCGCTGCAGGTTTTTGAGCGAGGGCGCCGTACGCTATATTGCGTTCTATGGTGTCGTTAAACAGCGTGATCGTTTGGCTGACGATGGCCATATGGCTTCGTAGGCTCTTGCGGGTCATCGAGGCAATGGGATGATCGTCTAATAAAATCTCACCGGATGTTGGCTCATAAAATCTAGGGATCAATGACGCGAGGGTTGATTTGCCCCCACCGCTGGGCCCAACCAGCGCGATGGTCTCACCAGGCTTGGCGGTAAAAGAGATGTTTTTGAGCACCTCGCCTTCAGCGGTAGGATAGCTAAACGAAACATTGCGGAATTCAATACTGCCCTTAACCGCCGATAAGACGACCGAGCCGTCATCGGGTTCTGCTGCTTCGTCCAGAACATCAAACAGGTCCGCAGATGCGGCAATACCCTTTTGTACGATCGCGATGATGTCCGTTAGTTGACGAATCGGTTTCGCGAGCAGTCCGCCGGTGGTGATGAAGGCAACGACATCGCCGGTTGACATAATGCCGCGTATGCTGGGGTCGAGTAGTAACCAGACCAGTCCTGCCAAAATCAAGGAGACGATCAATTGAATCACCGGTGTGGCAATGGCGGAGGTGATCACCATCTTCATCGATTGGTTCCGATTGAACGCACTCACCCGCTCGAATCGCGTGCGTTCATAGTCTTCGCCGCCAAAGGTTCGAACCTCGCGATACCCTTGAACCGCCTCAGAGGCAACTTGGGTCACGTCCCCCATCGAGTCTTGAATGCGTTCGCTGATGCGCCGAAACCGTCGTCCAGCGACCCGCGCGAGCAGCCCAATGAGCGGCGCGGCAATTAAAAACAATAAGGTTAACCGCCAATTGAGGTAAAGCAAGAACCCGAGGTAGCCCAATACCGTCAGGCCTTCTCGAAACAAAATCTTAACCGCGTCGGTTGCAGCCCCCGTGACTTGGGTCACATGATAGGTCAGTTTCGCCACAAGGTGACCAAAGGGATGGTTGTCAAAGTAGGTGCTCGGTAGGCTTAGGAACCGATCGAACAGCTCAACCCGTAAGGTATAGATCATGGAATTGGCGGCAAAATGGATAAAATAGTTTCCGATGAAGGTTCCGATTCCCCGGATTAAAACGATAACCACAATGGCGATTGGGACAAATTGTTGATTATCGATCGAACTCAGTGCGAGCCAATTTTGAAGTTTTTCCATCACCCAACCGGCCGTGTCTTCTGGACCGCCTTGAAGCGAGTCAACCAAATAGGCAACCAGTTGCACAACGCTGACGTTGGCTATGGAATACAGCGAAAAGCCAACGAGGCTCATGAAAAAGGCCGTCCAGGGCGTATAACTTAGGAGCCGCTTATAAATCACACTGTCGCGAGCGTTTGAGGTCATGGCGTTATCGGTTGGGGTGATTCTGAATTTGATTGGGTTTTAATCTGCACTCGGGTGATGCCTGCCTGGGTCAAAATATCGAGCAAGGTCACGACGCTTTGATGGCTCGCGGTTGCGTCGGCCATCAGCACAACCTGCTCCGGTTTGATTGTTTCGATGGCGGTCTGGATCGCCAGGGTGAGCGCTGGGTACCCTTGACTCAAAATGACTGCGTCATTGATGGCGTATTGGCCAAGGCGGGAAACACTGAGGACCATCAGGTCCGTCACAGGTTCTGACTGACCTTTTGCGGTCGGGAGTTCCAGATCGAGCTGGGTTTCCATTTTAAAGGACGTCGCGACCATAAAAAAAATGAGAAGCAAAAATACGACGTCAATCAAGGGCGTTAAATTGACCTCTAAGGCATCACTTCTTCGACGAACAAAGTTCATCCGTTGGGCCGTTCCGCTAAAAAAGGTACTTGTCGCGCCGTCATATGGTCGACAAGACTTTGAGCATCTTGCTGCATGTCGATGGCAAGCTCGTCGATTTTTCTGATGAGGAAGCGGTGGCAAAATAATGACGGGATGGCAACGCTCAGACCTGCGGCGGTGGTGATCAGCGCTTCCGAAATGCCGCCTGCCAAAGCGGGTGCATTGCCGATGCCGGCTAACTGAATGGCGCTAAAGACTTTAATCATGCCGATGACCGTGCCAAGTAGGCCGAGCAAAGGCGCAATCGCGGCGACGCTGCCCAGGGTCGACAAATAACGCTCGAGGTCGTGCACGACTTGAATGCCAGCGGCTTCAATGCTTCGCAGCATTGGATCTCGACCAAACGGGTTTTGCTGTATTCCAGCGGCCAACACTTGGCCTAAGGGCGAGCCGAGCTGCAATCGGTTCAGAGCCTCTGGCGTTAAGGCGCTCGCCTCAATTTGAGCCAGCACCTCGGCGAGCAGGGTCTTGGGGGCAACGGTTTGCCGTCGTAGGGTCCAGGCACGCTCGATCGCAATGCCTGCGGCAACGACAGAGCAAGCAATGATCGGAATCATTAACCAGCCCCCTGATTTTAGGAGTTCAAGCACGCCTTATTCCACGTTGAGCAATGAGGCACTTTAGCACATGGATCTGGGTTCGCCGCTGCTTCATCGCTGTCACCATCAGCGCATTTTAGGCGACGATCTTATCGTCGAAGAGCTTTGCAATCTGGTGTGCGCTCAGGCCTAACTCTTGGGCAAGGATCTCTTCGCTGTGCTCACCGAGGGTCGGCGCGCGGAGCGCCGGCAGGTTGGCGCTCGTGCCGAAACGAATGGGGTTGGCCGGCGCGAGGTACTCTCCAATGCCGGGTTGTGCGACCCAATCGAAGAGCGGATTGTCTTCGGAACAATCCGGATCCTGCTCGAGCATCTCTTGAAACGAATGATAAGGACCAAAGCAAACGCCTGCCTTGGTCAGCGCTTGAGTGACCTCAGGGGCGCCGCGCGCCTCAAACCAAGGACTGATGAGCTCTGAAATGAGGACGCGATGCTCAAACCGCTGGCTTTGCGTCTCGAGATGGATCGATTGATGAACCGCGATGTTCGCAACAGTTTCCGCGATGCCCGTCGCATTGATAATCGCTTGCCACTGTTTGGGTGTGAGCCCGACCAGCATGAATCGCTTGCCATCTTTGCTAACAAAGTCTTTTCCGAAAGCCCCATATAGATAGTTGCCATAGCGCGGTCGTTCGACTTGATTTACCGTGGCCTCAGCGAGGTTGCCAAGGTGGCCGGCTGTCGCAAGCGCCACATCCTTCAAGGCAATTTCAACCAACTGCCCGGCGCCTGACGTGCGTCGATGACGTTCGGCGGCCAGCAGCGCCGTGGCAGCCATCTGGCCCGTGATGTTGTCCCAAGCCGGTAAGACATGATTTGTGGGCGCGGGATCCGAGGGGTCTCCGGTCACTGCGGCGAAACCGCTCGCTGGGTTCACGGTATAATCGACTTCAGACCCACCCTTTCGGTTACCCAGTATATTGATATAAATGAGGTCGTTACGGGATTTTCTTAAATTCTCATAAGACAGCCAACCGCGGGCAGGGAAGTTGGTTAAGAATAGGCCCGAATCATCGCCAGGCCGGGCCAATAACGCTGAAATGATCTCTTGGGCTTCGGGACGTCGAATATCGAGTTGAATGGATCGTTTCCCTTTGTTCATGCCCGCCCAAAACAGGCTGGCGCCGCTGGCGGTCACGGGCCAGCGCTCATAGTCTAAGCCGCCGCCAATGGGGTCAAAGCGAATGACATCGGCGCCTAGCTGGGCCAAGGTCATCCCGCCCAAGGGCGCCGCGACAAAGGCGCTGCCCTCCACCACTCGCATTCCCGCTAAGATTCCTTGCATGTTAGACCCTCATCGTTGCTGTCTGGTCTCGGACGGTAGGACCTCGACCAGATGGTTTGGACGCCTTAATTTTAGGCATGGCTAGGGCAGTAAAACGGCCAGAGACCAATGCAACACCTGGGCATCCTTAAGCTCACTGGGCGCCTCGGGGCCTCGTTTTGCGAACACCTCGACAACGAGTTTTGCAATCGTTGCATCCTTTACCTTTATGATTTTGTTGATTTTGATGCTTGAACTGAGCATATCACCTTCAAAGACCGGGCCAACATGATCGCACCGATACCACGCCAGAATCTGGACGATGTGCGGTAGGGCCATGGCCATTTGTTTACTCGCAATGGCGATGGTGTGCCCGCCATAAACAAGCCGACGACCGTAAACGCTGCGGGTCGCATCGGTATGGGTCATTGCAAGGTTGAGGGTCATTCGGACAAGCTCTGGTGCAGACGTTACCGTATCGGCCGCCTCGACCACGAGGGTTTGTTCGGCTAACAATGGGGTTGAGGCGCTAGGATATCGGGCCCGGTAGGCAGCAAAGTTCCAATCTGGGACATGGGCCAGCAGTTGGTCGTCCGAAATTTCTTCCGGCATGATCGCGAAATCATCGTTGTGGCCGGTATCGGCCTCCGGGTCGCGGCAAGGGATCATCGGGCAGCGCCAAAAGTGCAAGACGGTCTCCCCGTTTTGATTTTCGACCTGAATTTCTAATGCCACCATGCCGGATGCGGCTCGACCCGGCTTGATGGTGTTTTGCTTTAAGCCAATGACCTGGGTGCGCGTGGTCAGGGTATCATTGATGAACACGGGCGCCAGCAGTTGAAGACCCCGATAAAATAGATTGCCCAGCACGCGTTGACTTGGAATCGTGCTTTGGCCTATGGCCAGGTTGCAGACTAGGGCCGGGTTCACGAGCATTCGCGGCTCATTCGTCACCGCCTCGCAGAGGGTTTGATCTAAGGTTAATCGATTCCGATCGCCAAAAAGGCTTTGGTGCCAGGCGGTCAGACCCTCGGTGGCGGTCACCGACGGCACGTCCGAGAAATCTTGACCGACAAAAAAATCTTCGAAATACGGCGCGACAATCATTGTGAACACCCGCGCGTAGAAATAGGCCAAAGTTCCTGCACGTAACCGTCTCGAACCACATAATAATAATCATGCAGGTTGACGGTTGGGTCACAATGCGGCGTCAGTAGCTCCAACTTATCACCCAATTGCAGTGTTTTTGAGGGGTTATCGAGCGCGACAATCCCATGCTCGTCACCCCCCCAATAGTAATTCAGGCCATCGACATCTTTAAATTGCGGGGGCATCTTGTCAGAGGCTAACGACTTAAATCCAGCATCCACCGTCACTGCTCGCGGTTTGGGTTGGCTGATCAAGGTTACCAATACGGTCAATGCTATCGAGAAGTCCTCAAATGTCGGCCCATTTTCACTTTCAATATCTCGGTATTCAATATCCATAAAGGCGTAAGAGCCTGCTTGCAATTCGTTTAAAACACCCAGTTCGGCTTCAAAGTCGATCGAACCCGTCCCGCCGCCAGACATCAACTGCACGGGGTAGCCCGCGCCCTCGGCAATCGATCGGGCCTCAGCGCCGGCGGCAAGCGCGCGCTGATACTTGCTTTTGCGTTTATCTAATTCGGGAATGTGCATGCAATGTCCGGCATACGTTTGCAGGCCAAAAAACACCAAGTGCGGGCAGTCGCGTTCAATCACTTGAAGTAGTGCGAGCAAGGCATCGGTCGGGGCAATGCCGGTTCGCCCAAGGCCGGGGTCAATATCGATCAAGATCTTTAAGGTTGTTTGCGTTTGAGCAAGGCAGGCTTCGAGTCGCGCGACGGCAACAGGATGATCAACCACCACGATCAACTCTGGGTTAGCACGCGCGAGTTGCGCCACCCGCGTGATGGTCTGCGGGTCTACAACGGGTGAGGTAATCAAGATTGATTTTATGCCCGCCCGTTGCATAACTTCCGCCTCAGACACCTTGGCGCAGCAAATGCCCGCGGCGCCAAGGGCTAATTGTCGGTGCGCAATCACGGGGCTCTTATGCATTTTACTGTGAGGCCGTAAAGCGATACCGGTTTTCTGTGACCATTGCGCCATTCGAGCCAAATTTGCCTCGAATAGGACCTCATCGAGCAATAAGGCCGGTGTTGGCAAATCAGCCACGCGAACCGGTTCTGCAAGATGAATCGGGTCAATCGGCCGCGCCGCCAGTTGAGTGTTAAACCACTGATCAAATTCCATCGTTTTCCCCGAGGCTACAATCTTGCGTTTGGCAATCATCACCCTGTTCAACTTGCAAGGTGACATGATGAATCGAAAACTGCTGTGCCAGGGCAGCACTCACTGCCTGGTAGCCATTGGGTTGCGACCATAATGGCTGTTCCGGCATAACCAAATGTGCGGTTAAACACGTTTCTTGCGTGCTCATGGCCCAGATGTGTAAATCGTGGACCGCCGTGACCCCAGTGATGTTGGCTAAAAACTGAGCAACCGCTTCTGGATCGATATTGGGTGGGACCGCATCGAGGATCAGACTCAGTGCGTCCCGCAGCATGCGCCAGGTTAAATATAAAATAACGGAAACAATGGTTAAGGCCACCACAGGGTCGATCCAGTAAGCATCGCTGTAAAGCATGACAATGCCTGCGACAACAACCCCGGCTGAGACCAAAGCATCGAACGCGAGGTGGAGAAAAGCGCCTTTGATATTAAGGTCATGGTGGCTTTGCTTCATGAATAATAGGGCCGTCCCGCCGTTAACCACAATGCCGATTGCCGCGACATAAATAACAATTTCTGTGTGCACGCTGGTTATTGAGGACAGTTTTTCAAGCGCGCCGATGGCAATGTAGAGGGAGGTAAAGAGTAAGATCATCGCATTTGCGAGGGCGGCCAAAATCGTCGTTCGACGATAGCCGTAACTGAATCGAGCCCCCGCTTTTTTGGTCACAAGATAACTGGCGATCCAGGCCAAAATAAGACCCAAGACATCACTTAAATTGTGCCCTGCATCGGCCAACAGTCCCATCGAATCGGCCTCTACGGCCAGCACGGCCTCGACGACCGTAAAGGAGAGGTTCGCAAAGACGGCGAGCCCAAAGCTGAGGTTGATCTTCCCGGTAAAAGACGGCGCGTGATGGCCGTGATGGTCATGCATAAAAGCTTCCTGTTCGCGTCAGTCATCCAAGGCTATGGCATGACTCGCAGCGTGATTCTATCTCAACCTGGTGCGCGCCAAAACCGTTAGATTAGCCTGGGTTTCTGAGCAACGCGCCGCCCAATTGCCAGCAAGGCTGTCAGACCTAGGGACTTGATGCCAAGCAGATCGACCAGGCTAGAAAATCCAAGGGCAGAGACTTCGCGTTAGATTAGCGCGGTTTTCTGAGCAACACGCCGCGCAATTGCCAGCGAGGCCGTCAGTCCTGGGGACTCTATGCCAAATAGATTAACCAGACCAGGAAATCCAAGTGCAGACTCTTCTCGAATGATAAAGTCTGCTGGCGGATCGCCCGGCCCTTGTATCTTGGGTCGAATGCCAGCATAGCTGGGGTTTAAGCTGCCCGCTTTGAGCGCCGGGAAATAACGTCGAATGGCCCGGTAATAGTCGGGCAACGCGGCCTCGCTAACTTCATAGGAGGCTTCTGTCACATACTCGACGTCTGGCCCAAACTTGACTTGCCCGCCCAAATCGATGGTTGCGTGAATGCCGAGTCCTGCGCCACTGGCGGGCGGCGCCGGGTAGATCAGGCGATTGAATGGATTCTTGCCGGTCATCGCAAAATAATTGCCTTTACAATAGTGCAGTTTAGGCACCGCGCTTGTTGGGAAGCCTTCAATCGCACCCGCAATCTCTTGCGCGCCGAGGCCCGCGGCGTTAATCACACACGCGGTGGTGATCTCGAATTCAGAGTGGTCTGGTTGCACGGTAATTTTGAGTTTATAGCCGCAGGCATCGCGCGCAATGTAGGTCACTTTAGACTGCGTGCTTAAAAGGCCACCATTTCTCTCGAAATCACCGAGCAGCGCGTTCATATAATCGTGCGCGCTCAAGATGCCGGTTGACGGCGACAACAAGGCGCCGACGGCCTGAACATTGGGCTCAATGTCAGCGATCTGTGAATGGGTAAGCTGTTTGAGGTCCTCGACGCCGTTGTCATAGGCTGCGTTGGCAATACCCGCCAACTGCTCGAGTTCCGCTGTATTGGTCGCAACGATTAATTTACCGCAGCGATTAACCGGAACTGAAAATTGATCACAGAAATCATACAGCGCGGCGTTGCCTTCAACGCACAGTTCGGCCTTATTGGAACCCTTGGGGTAATAAATGCCTGCATGGATGACTTCACTGTTACGGCTGCTAACGCCCTGCCCGACGTTTGGCGCGCTTTCTAAGATCAGACATGCCTGACCGTTGCGGGCAAGTTCGCGGCCGATCGCCAAGCCGACGGCGCCAGCGCCGATAACAATAGTGTGGATATGATCTGACATGACAAGACGCGCAGTTCATTAATAGATAGGGCATTATTGCAGCTATCGGAAAGTAGGTCGATCGCCGGCGCTGTCGCCCCTGTTGGACCATAACGTAAAAGATTGTTTTAAGACGATGCTATCGTTTACCGATGACCGGGTCGATTATCGATCATTGTTTCTAAAGGATTGTTTCTAAAGGATTGTTGCTAATGGATTGTTACCCGATCATTATTTCCAAATCGTAGTTTCCTGACAACCTTTTACCCATCACGGTTCATCCATCACTGCCCACGTGTTGATTGACGATCGGCCAGTGCTTACCAATCTCATAGCGCAATCGCCGCTTGGCGATCAGAATTAGCCCCTAACCGATGATCGATTACATGGGGAGTGGGTACTGCCGGTTCTCGATCGATTGGGTTGTTCGCCCCTGGTCTGACTGAGAACCCGTTGATTGCGTTGCTGCCAGTAAAGACCTGAGATGAAGGCAGACTAAGCGGCCTGTGCGGAGCTTGTCCTTGCTGGATTTCATCCGTTTAGCCGCTTGCATTGCCAAGCGGGAATGGTCTTTGTCGATGGCTGTAACACGCTGCCTGCCCGGGCGTGATTGCAAAACCATAACCGGTACCAAAGTGGCCTTCAGTTTCCCGCTCGATCGAGGTCGAATTCGACCCTGAGCGGCCGCAAAAATTTGGTTTTCAATTTTAGTCTCTAACATGGTTGAGCCCTTTTATTGTCATCACCTTGATCATTGCCATCAAAAAACGACCCGCTTAAGCATTCTGCTGTTTCGTCAATTTGGCGGCGCCCTTAGATCTGCTGGAACGCTCGCCGGATGCCTTATTGTACAAGCATACAGTACTTCATTGCTGTATGCTTGTACAGTACTATTTTGACCTAAAGACAAGGCCTTGATCTGACATGGCAACGATCACCGGGTGCTTTTGATCGACGGCGCCAGACAAGATCGCCTCGGCAAGGGGGTTTTCGATCATTCTCTGAATCAGTCGTTTAAGCGGTCTTGCCCCATAAGCTGGATCAAAGCCCGCCTCCGCGAGATTGTTGAACACCTCATCCTCTAAGGTCATGTCGATACCCTGCTCCGCCAACCGTGCGATTAAGCCATCAACTTGGATCCGAGCAATGGCTTTTATGTTCGTTTCCGACAGGGGTTGAAAAACCACACTGTCATCGATTCGGTTTAAGAACTCGGGTCGAAAATGCTGTTTGACCACCGCCATTACCGCATCTTTCACGTCATCCAAGCGGGTCTGGCCCGCAGCGGACTGAATCACCTGCGAGGCGAGGTTCGAGGTCATAATGAGGACCGTATTTTTAAAATCCACCGTTCTGCCGTGACCGTCGGTTCAGCGATCCCATCATCAAGGACCTGCAGCAGGATGTTGAAAACATCCGGGTGGGCCTTTTCAATTTCATCCAACAAAATCAAAGAGTAAGGCCTACGGCGAACGGCCTCGGTCAAATAACCGCCCATCTCGATCAAAACCGACATAGCCCGGCGGCGCCCCAATCAAGCGAGAGACTGTGCATGGCTGTTCCATGTACTCCGACATATCCATACGAACCATAGTATCTTCTGATCGAAGAGGAACTCGGCGAGGGCTTTCGAGAGTTCGGTTTTACCCACGCCGGTCGGACCCAGAAACAAAAAGGAGCCATTGGGGCGATTGGGATCAGACAAGCCGGCACGAGCGCGGCGAACGGCATTGGCAATTGCCGATACGGCTTCGGACTGGCCAACCACCCGCCGCTGCAGTTCAGTCTCGAGTTCCAAGAGTTTCTCCCGGTCACTGGCCAACATTTTTTGAATGGGGATACCCGTCCATTTTGAGACCACCTCGGCGATTTCGTCTTCAGTCACTTGGTTTCTGAAGAGTTTTGCCGCCACTTTATGTCCGCTGGTTTGTTCCTCAATTTGCTTTTCCAGGGCTGGAATTTGCCCATATTGCAACTCGGACATGCGAGTCAGGTCACCGGCTCGCCTTGCAACCTCAAGCTCTTGTCGCGCTTGATCCAAAGACTCCTTGAGGTTCTGGGCGCCCTGGTGCAAATGTTTCTCTCGCCGCCAGACCTCATCTAAGTCGGCAAAGTCCCGTTCTAACGATTCAATATCACTTTCAAGCTCCTCTAACCGCTTTTTCGACTGGCTATCTTCTTCTTGGCAAGCGCCTCGCGTTCGATTTTGAGCTGGATGATGCGCTGATCAAGGTGATCCATGTCTTCTGGTTTGGAGTCCATTTCCATGCGAATCCGTGTGGCCGCTTCGTCGACAAATCAATGGCTTTGTCGGGCAACAGCCGATCGCGTGATATAGCGGTGCGACAGGGTCGCCGCCGCCACGAGCGCGGCGTCGGCGATGCGCAACGCCGTGGTGGAGCTTCGTAGCGTCTCCTTGAGCCCACGCAGGATCGCAGATGGTGTCGGTCAACGCTCGGCTCATCGACCTGGAGCTGGTTGAAAGCGCCGGGCAAGGGCGGCATCCTTTTCAACATGTATAGGCGGTACTCGATCCAAGTCGTGGTCGCCCCGACGCAGTGCAATTCGCCGCGCGCCAGCGCCGGCTTTAACATATTGCCCGCATCCATGGCTCCCTCGGCCTTGCCGGCGCCGACCATGGTATGTAGTTCGTCGATAAATAAAATGATCTGCCCATCCTGTTTGGCCAGTTCATTGAGCACGGATTTCAAACGCTCTTCAAATTCGCCTCGAAATTTTGCGCCCGCAACCAGAGCGAAGTCTAGCGTCAGATGGCTTTGTGCCGCAGGCCTTCCGGTACTTCTTGGTTAATAATGCGTAGTGCCAATCCCTCAACGATCGCGGTCTTGCCAACCCCAGGCGCACCGATGAGTACCGGATTGTTTTTAGTCCGTCGCTGCAACACTTGTATGGTTCGTCTGATTTCGCTATCGCGGCCGATGACCGGGTCTAACTTCCCTGACCGGGCAAGTTCGGTCAGGTCAACCGTATACTTTTGAAGCGCCTGACGCTCGGTCTCAGAGCCTTCACTGTCAACCTCTACGCCATTGCGTGCTTGTTTGATCGCGCGGGCTAAGGCTTCCGGGTTGATGCCCGCATCCTGAAGTTGCTTGGCCAACGCATCGGTGCCTTCAAAGAGCGACAGCATGAGCATTTCTGTCGAGATGAATTCGTCACCCAATTCATGTGCTTTTTTTTGAGCGAGGTTCAGCCAGCGAATTAATTCTGGCCCAGGCTGGACCTCACCGCGATTTGGTTTGACCACGGGCAGCGCGGTCAACAAGGCCTTGATCCCTTTCGTTAACTGCTCAAGGTTCGCGCCCATTTGGCCGAGTAGTGTGTAAACGGTCCCCGCTTTGTCTTGGCTTAAAGCGCTGAATATATGGACCGGCGCCAAAATATTATGGTCTTTTTGAACGGCGAGTGATTGACCGTCAGACAAGGCTTGCTGCACCGCGGTGGTTAATTTATCCATTCTCATCGTTCACCCTCAGTGATTCGGTAATCTGTTAACCTGGCAAGTTTTTCGCCTCAGACCTTATGTATAATACCCTCGGTTGAGAATTCAAGGGCAATCGCTTTGACTGGGCGAGACGCTTTCGTGACCCGACCCGGCCTGCAGGCATGCAGTGTCGCATAATGAAGGATGTTAATTTTAAGTTACAGCTTTGTGAGTCACCGGCGCTACCACCGGCGGCCGAACCGAGCGGCGATGTTTTAGGTCAATCGCCTGCTCGGTGTGATGGTGTGATGGTGTGATGGTGTGATGGTGTGATGACGAGTCAAGGAGGATGGATGGCGAGCGGGCAAGAATCAGCGCGTATTCAGCGTTGGCATCGGGTTGTCGGCCAAGGGCAGAGCCTTGGGCTGTGGTTTGCAATGACCTGCGGATACTTTATTTCCGCGCGAGCGCCCGGGAATGAGGGGGCTGTAGCAGGACTAAAAACCGATTTTTACCGATGACGAAGGATCCTAATCAAACCCCGACAATCGTGCTTCGGGTCAATATGAGTTAGCGAGGGCATCAAGGTGAGCAAAAAGGTCTACATCACGCCCCAGGGCGCGAGTAATCTCAGAGCCGAACTGCAGTACCTTTGGCGCGACAAACGACCGAAAATCACCCAGCAGGTCGCAGCGGCTGCAGCACTCGGTGATCGGTCTGAAAATGCCGACTATATTTATGGCAAACGGTTACTCCGAGAAATTGACCGCAGAGTTCGATTTCTTGAAAAACGACTCGATGTTTTGGCGGTTGTTGATCGAACCCCGAAGGATACTCATAAGATATTTTTTGGCGCTTGGGTTCGACTCCAACCGGACAACGATGCGCTGCTGACACTTCGAATTGTGGGTGAGGATGAATTTGATCTGGGCCAGGGTTGGATTAGTTTGAATAGTCCGGTTGCCCGCGCTTTATTGGGCAAAAGTGTCGGGGATGAGGTTGTTATTGACCGCCCTGCTGGCAAAATGGTTGCCGAGGTACTTGAGGTGAGCTACGAGGGATTTTCAGATGAAGCGTAAAGGCTTTGAACGGCAAAATATTGCGCAGCTGGCTGGCTACGTGCCAGGTGAGCAACGAAGTGATGTCGCCGTCATAAAACTCAACACCAACGAGAGTCCCTACCCAACCTCGCCCAAGGTGCAAGACGCGATTGCAACCGTGGGGATCGAATCACTCAGGCGTTACCCACAACCCACCGCAGATCGGTTTCGATCGACCGCGGCATCGGTGCACCAGGTTGCGATCGAGAACGTGATTGCAACGCGTGGTGGCGATGAATTACTTCGGTTATTGCTTACGACCTATGTCGATCCGGGTGCATGCGTCGGAATGACCGACCCAACCTATTCGCTCTACCCGGTACTCACGGCAATCCAAGATGCGAAAGTGGTATCGATTCCGCTGGAGGCGGACTGGTCCCTACCCCAAAATTTTTCGAGCCAGATTAACGCCAATCATTGTCAGCTTACGTTTATCGTCAACCCCCATGCGCCGAGCGGGCGATTGATTGGCCAAGCGGCCTTGCAGGTGTTGGCGTCTGAGATTGAAGGGATCCTCGTGATTGACGAGGCTTATGTGGACTTTGTTTCAGATGAGGACCATGACCTGACCCAATGGGCGATTGCGTCAGACAACATTGTCCTGCTTCGAACGCTGAGCAAAGGCTATGGCCTTGCTGGGTTGCGGGTGGGTTATGGCATCGGACCCGTGCATTTGATTGAACCGATGTTGCACAAGACCCGCGATAGCTACAATCTTGATGCGATCAGCCAACAGCTCGCCGACGTCGCATTAGGCGATCAAGCCTACGCAAAATCGGTCTGGGCGAAAGTGCGGGCAAGCCGTAATGACCTCAAGCGCGCACTTCAGGATCTAGGGCTTGCGGTCTCGGCCTCTGAAAGCAATTTCCTGTTGGCGACGGTGCCCTCGGAATGCGCTTTGAGCGCCGAAGCACTGTATGAAGGGTTGAAAGCGGCGCATATCTTAGTTCGCTACTTTGCTGATGATCGATTGAAAGACAAGCTTCGTATCACCGTTGGTACACCCCAAGAAAACGCCCAACTATTGGCGCAGCTCACGGCCCTGCTCCGAGGCGGTCAATCAACGGCTTCGAGGTAAAGGATCACAGCGTCATGGTGGAGCTCGATATCGATGACACAACGCAAACCGGGCAGATTGTTTTACGCCCCAATGCGTCCGGCACCTGGCAGTTTAACTTGTATCTACTGTATACGCTGATGACTGTGTCGGGCACCGTCAGCTTGGGCTTTTTGTTTGCTGGCGCCTGGATGATCCTGCCCTTCTCGATCATTGAAATGGCCGCCTTGGCGGGGTGTATGTTGTACTGCAGTCGGCAATGCACACGTCAAGAAGTGATTACCGTTTCGGAGGATCTCGTCAGCATTGAGCAGGGCCTTCGTCGGCCCAATGAAGCGATTACCTATCAGCGCCTTTGGGCCAAATATCTGGTATCGCCGCCGCCTCATCCCTGGGGCGTCTCCCGAATTGCAATCCGCAGCCATAACCAAGAATTAGAACTGGGTCAGTTCCTCAATCAGGCCGATAAACAGCAGCTGGTAAAGGCTTTGAAACGGGTGACACCAAGGTGATCTCATCGCTAACGTCGAGGGTTCAATCAATTTCTCGGATCAAGCCCTCTTGGGCAACGGATGCAATCAGGAGGCCGGCCTCGGTAAACATACTGCCGCGATTGAAGCCGCGCGCGCCTCCGGCCGCTGGCGAGTCTTGTTCGAACAGGATCCATTCATCGAACCGAAAAGGTCGGTGAAACCACATTGCATGATCTAAGCTGGCGGTCATCAGGCCTGTCAAAAACGATTTGCCATGGGGCAGCGTGCAGGTGCTCAAAATCCCCATATCCGAGGCATAAGCCAGCATGCATTGGTGCATCGCGATGTCGTCCCCAAGGGGATGTCGGGCCCGAAACCAAGTGTGTTGTTTGGGCGCCCGTTTAACTGGGTTCAGGAAATCGATAGGCTCAACGCGTTTGAGTTCAATCGGGCTCTGACGCATCATCATTTCGCGCATCATAGGTGGAAACTGCTCGAGCCGGGCCGCCATGGCGTCAGTATCATCCGGGATATCGTCTGGCAGCGGCACATCTGGCATCTCGCTTTGATGGCTGAGGCCCGCCTCCAACAACTGAAAACTGCAAGACATGTTAAAGATGGCTTGACCTGCTTGGATGGCCACGACCCGTCGTGTGGTGAAACTCCGGCCATCCCGAATACGATCGACTTCATAGATGATCGGGCGTTTAGGGTCACCCGGGCGAAGAAAATAACCGTGGAGTGAGTGGCAATGCCGCCCCTCAACCGTACGGAGCGCGGCGATCAGGGCCTGACCAATCACCTGGCCACCAAAAACCCGTGGGGTCCCGAGGTCTTCGCTCGTGCCTCTGAATAAATTGGTCTCGATCTGTTCTAAATCGAGTTGGTCGATAAGGGTTGGCTTGTCCAAGTGCGGTCTCTTTTGAGGGTTTAAACGCGCGCAAGGTTCTACACTTTGCCTTTCAATTGCAAGGCCTAGCCCCTAATCAGACCAAAATCTTTGGTGCTTTTGTCTTGCCGATGACACCCAATGTAGCCCTTTTGCATCGGCTTTGAAGGTCAACGCGCCGTGCTCGGCGGTTGACCAAAGACGCGTGTGGCGATTTTGATAACGCGCCAGGATTTCTGGGTGAGGATGTTGAAAGCGATTACTGAACCCTGCTGCGATGACCGCCGATTTGGGCATGACGTGATTGAGGAGTGCCGGGGACGATGAGGTTCTCGAGCCGTGGTGCGGTACCAAAAGCCAATCAACGTTACCTTGCAGACGACGCAAAAGCGCGAGCTCTGCATCAACTTCGATATCGCCAGACAATAAGAGACTAAAGCCAGGGCCTTGAACCTGCAGCAGGCAAGATCGGTTATTTCGGTTCGTTCCCCCCTGCCAACTGAGCAGTTGAAAGCGCACGCCATCAATATTGAACGCGCGTTGATTCTGGCAATCAACATGATTGGGGTCGATCACCTCGTCAATTTTAAGGGCGCGTTCCAGGCTGCCCTGCCCGCCCGCGTGATCCGCATCGCCGTGGGAGATAATCAACCGATTTAAGTGATCGATGCCTAGAGCCCGCAGCTCAGGAATGACAATGGCAGCGCCGGCATCGAACCCGCTCCGAGACAATGGCCCGGCATCGTAAAGCAGGTTTTGCTGCGCGGTCTGTAGCAGCAGGCTATTGCCTTGACCGACATCCATCACGTGTATTGTGAGCGTGCCATGTTCGGGCCGAGTCAATTTGGGCGCGAAAAAAACAAGCCAGATAGCCACGATCGCAGCGATTGGGAGTAAGCGTAATCCGGTGATTGCGATCAAAAAGGCGCCGAACGCGACGGCTAGGTACAGCACGGGTAAACGGGCAAGGGTCAGCGAGACACTGAGGTCATAAAATACGTCGAGGACGATCCAAAACAATTGGAAGCCAAGGCCGCTGACCGCTAGCAATCCCTGAGCGATGGGTTCGAGCGCTTGCCCGGCAAAGGCCTCGCTCATCAGGTAAACGAAGATACTGGCGAGTGCTGGCGGCAAAATAACAATCGACATCAAGGGAATCGCGATCTGATTAACGATGGGCGCGATCATGGGACTGAAACCCGACAGGATTGACCCCAGCGGGATCATTGCCAGTGCGAGCAAGACTTGGGTTTTGAAGGTCAGCAAGAATCGAATCCAAGAGGTTTGGGCGCCAGTTCTTTGTGTGTTGGCAATGAGCAACAAAACGCCGACGCAGGTAAATGAATACCAAAAGCCCGGTAACCCACTCACCCAGGGTGAGTGCACAAGCGTCAGGATCATCGCCAGCCAATAGATCGCGCTGAACGCAATCCGAATACGAGCCAAGCCTTGAATAATCACCAGTAGACACATGACACTGGCCCGCAGCACCGAGACCGCTTGGGCTGAGATCCAAAAGTACCCGGTGACGGCAAGGCCCGCGAGCATAAAACAATAGGTAATCGGTAGCCCGACCCAGCGTAGGATCTTAAACACGCCCCAGCCCACGAGGCTCAGATGCAGCCCCGATATGACCATTAAATGTTGGGTGCCGGTTGCTTGTAAGCGTTCGCGGCGCGGTCGATCCATGGTTGCCGTCGCGCCAATGGTAATCGCTTGAATCACCTGACTACTTCTCGGCGGTAACGATTCATCGAGCCAGCGCTGCACTTTATGGCGGATGCTCAGTGACGTCAGAGGGCTCGGTTGGGCACGAATGACCTGATGGCTGATCAACTTACCCCGGCCCGTGATGCCCCGGAAGATCATTGTCTGATGACTATGGCCGGCATGGTCGTTCACGAGCCCCCGCAAGGCCCGTAATTGGATGATGGCTTTGATTTGACTGCCGGGCTTGATGCCAACCGCTTGCGCTTCAGGGTTATAGAACAGTTGGATTCGATGACCTTTTAGGTTGGGCGCCGTTGGCGCTTGTATAATATCGGCTGTGAAGCGGTCAGCATAACGGCCATGGGATATCAAACTGGTCACCTCGGCGGTCACCCGCAAAGTTTGCTGATGATAGGGACTTAACTGCTTTGGGTCGGCCGAGACTAAAAGCTGCTCAAACTGTACAAGCAAAGCGATCACAATCCAGCCTAGCGCTTTAATCCTTGGATACCATAACGCGGCGATTGCTGCGGGCAAGCCCAACCAAAGTAGATCAACGTTTGGCAAGGCCGCCAATAATAGGCTGCATCGCTGAACCAATAAGAGTGTGAGTGCAGCCAGGGCCATGCCGTAGTATCTAAGAACGACATGCTATATATTCTGCGTCTTAGCCGATGCAATCTGTGCGCAAATGCTCAGAATCGTTTGATTTTACCGAAAACCGGTTTCATAGCTTGAGCCTGGCGTTCCGATTGGCGCGCGGTTTGTCTGAAGGAAATTACCGAGTCACATGACGTTAAAACGCTTTCTACCCGACCGAAAGACACTGCAAAATCACAAGCTGTTCCAGCTTTTTGGTGATTTTATCCACGATGCGGATCTCTGGCATATGAATCGTCACAGCGTTTCTGAAGCCGTTCTCTGGGGCGCGATTTGTTGTTTCTTACCGATCCCTTTTCAAATGGCGCCCTGCCTTTTATTGTGCATCTGGCGACGCTGCAATATCCCGATTGCCATTGCCCTCGTTTGGATCAGCAACCCCATTACCATGGCGCCGATGATGTATTTTGCGTTCGAAGTCGGCGCTTGGGTTACGGGGCAATCGATTGACCTATCGACCTATGATTTGTCTTGGAATTGGCTTGTTAGCCGACTGGCGGAGATCTGGTTGCCCTTGGTTGTGGGCTGCTTAACCTGCGGCCTCACTCTGGGCGCACTCGGATTTATCGGGGTGCAGCTCTTCTGGGGCACGCGAGCCGAGACTGAGTCCGATTAGGGACCAGGATGCGGACTTTGTTGGGCCGCTTGAGAGCGTCTAAAATTCGATTGAACCAGTCGCCACATCACCAAGGCGCACGCAAGGATGGCCGCGATAATGATCAGGGTGGTATCCCACAGGCGAATATCAACGGGTAAGTCCGAAAAATAGCTGCCAGTTACAATCGAAAAACCCGTTAAGCCTTCAATCAGGGTCATCAGCCTCGGTAGTTGGCTAGCTGCCAAGACGCCCACCAGCGACCCGAGCGCAATCCCCGTGAGCGATAGCAAAGCGCTTTGAATCAAGAATACCTGCCGGCAATCCGCAGGCGTTAAACCTAAGGTCATGAGGATGGCAATTGTGTGCTGTTTTTCTTGCATCACGATGCGCATCCCCGCAGTGAGGCTGATGAGTGCAAGACCCACCAAAACAGATAACAGCAGCCCCATCATAAGCTTTTCGAGCTGAACGGCTTGGAAAAAGGCACCGAACTCACGCTCCCAAGAGCTCAGGGGCTGAATGCCTTTTAGCATCAAGTTTTTTTGAACCTGCTGGACTGCCATCGGATCTTTTAAGTGCACGCGCTGAATCGGTACAACATCGAGCACGGATGACAAGGCCGAAATTGAGGTGATTGCGATGGCTTGATCGGTTTCTGCGCCGAGCGCATAGGTGCCGATCAGGGTAAAGCTCGAAACCCGGGGCTCGATGCGATGGGTGGCGGGGTCAATTTTGATCAACGCGACCGGAATCGATTGCCCGAGTCGGTAGCCAAACCGCGCGGCCAAGGGGGCGCCTAAAATGATGGGCGCCGGGTCTTGCTTTGTCCACCACCGGCCACTGCGGAGCGAATTTTGCATGATCCCTACCTGGCGATCTTCGGGCGCTAACCCTTGAAGACGAAAGAGCAACCCGCCAAGATCGGCGAGCAATAAGACCTCTGCCGACAGATAGGGTTGGACCTGCTGCACCGCATTATCGGTCAGCATTTTTTCGGCAGGTGCGTCCGATGAAACCAGCAAATGCGGGGTTACACTCAGCAACCGGGCTTGGAGCTCTCGATCGAAGCCATTCATGACGGCAACCACCATGATCAACGCCGCCGTGCCGAGGGCAAGTCCAATGACGGACGCTCGATTCACGTATTGGACATAACGCCTGCCAGCCCCTTGTAGGACGCCATTGAGGTAAAAGCGCAGCGCAATGTGCATCACCATTCTGGGGTGATCTGTCATGAACGCAAGGCCCCGCCGGCGAGGGTGAGTTGGCGGTCTGTTTGGCTGGCCAGTTGTGGGTTATGGGTGACAAGAATCAACGTTGCGCCGTTTGCTCGGCACAGCGACATCATCAGTTCACTGACTTGATGAGCTGATTCTTGATCGAGGTTGCCGGTAGGTTCATCCGCGAAAACAATTTCTGGCTGGTTAATCAGCGCTCGGGCAATGGCGCAGCGTTGCCGTTCGCCACCAGAGAGTTGCCAAGGGAAATGGCTCAGTCGGTCGGATAATCCCATTTCCGCCAAAATATGCAGGGCCTGCTCATTTGCAGATGCGGCGGTCAGGCCTTTAATTCTAGCCGGCAGCGCGACGTTCTCGAGCGCGGTAAAATCGTCGATCAAGTGGTGAAACTGGTAAATAAAACCCAGATGATGGTTGCGGAATCGAGCCAAAGCTCGATCCGGTATCTGGTGCATCGATCGTTCCAGCAACTCGACCTTGCCCGAGTCCGCTTGTTCAAGTCCGGCAAGAATTTGTAATAAGGTGCTCTTGCCACTGCCCGATGCCCCAGTAATCGCAACCTGCTCGCCTTGATCGATGGTTAAATCGAGCTGACTCAAGACCTTAACCACGCCGCTTTGGCCGTGTTGATAGGTTTTGACGATGTTCTCGGCAACAACGCTAAAAGTAGGTTTGTTCTCAAGATCCATCGTTAAGACCCTCCGAAATCATCATTTTAGCGGCGCGATGCGCTGGATAAACGCTGGCGATGAAGCACAACAGTAGACTGACAAAGGCGACCCAGAGGAAATCTGAGAGCAATCGCTCAAACGGCAGATAATGCACAAAATATTCCTCAAGTAGATTGATGTGAAAGAAGTTTTGTACCGCCATGAGACCCCAGTTAATCGCGTCGCAAGCAATAAAACCAAGCGCTAGCCCGGCGCTGGTGCCAATTAGCCCGAGTGTCATACCCTGCAACAGGAAAATGCGCCGAATCTCACCAGCATTCGCGCCCAATGTTTTTAGGATTGCGATATCCGACCGGCGTTCCTCAACGTAGATCACCAGCTGCGAGGTCACATTAAATGCAGCCACTGCCACGAGGAGTGCGAGCAAAATAAACATAATGCGTTTTTGTAGTCCTATGGCTGCATACAGGCTGCCTTGTCGACTCATCCAGCTTGATCCAAAGATGGGCTGGGCCGGGTTTGCATAGTAAATCGATTGTAAAACGTTGGCAGCTTCAAATAGATCGTTCAGCTTTAACCTTAACCCTTGGGGAAATCGTTGCCCCCCCAAAGCGCTGCCAGCCGCGAGATTGATGTAGGCGGTTGCGCGATCTAAATCCGTTGCGGTGTCAAAAATCCCAACCACGGTAAACCGTTTAGAGCGCGTGCTAATGCCGGCAAGTGAAAAGCTTGCAATCGGCAGCATCAACGTTACCCGATCATTGAGTGCTAGCTTTAGCACGTCGGCGAGTTGTTGGCTGATCACCATGCTGAAAGGTTCAGTGAGAAGGCCCGACCATTGCCCGCCCGTGAGGTAGCTGGGTAAGTCATTCACCTTCGGTTCTAAAACTGGATCGATGGCAGAGATCAAAATGCCTTGGTGCGCGCCGTTGGCAATGAGCATGCCGCCAATCTCCATGATGGGCGCGGTTGCTAAAATTTGTTCATGGGACGCAATGACTTCAATTTGCGCTTGATTCAATTGCATTTGATTGCGGTCATAAATTAAAACATGTGGGAACAGACTGAGCACTCGTTCGCGCATGGCAACTTCGAAGCCATTCACAACAGATAAGACCATCACAAGAATCGCCACAGCAAAGCTTAAGCCGGCCACAGGCAGACCATTGGTGCGCTGATAGAGCGCATTTTTACCCAGTTTACTCGCCATCCTTAACGAGACACTCAGGACCCAATGCGTCATCGGCCAATGTCCTTCAATTTGTATCTCAGGTATTCCATAGTATTCTTAACCGATGTTTTGGGATGACCCAGTGGCGCGGCGCCCGGCATCAGCCGAGCGACCCTGGATCATTCTATCGTGGCAATAACTGTTAATGCTTTCTCCGGATGCAAGCAGTCAACTAGGATCAGTATGAGTGATGTCGACATTAGAGACTTTTTCCGTTTAGAAGATGCACTCCCTTGTGAGTATAAGCTGATCAGTTCAGATCAGGTAGCCACTGCAGATCCAGAAACGCTGTTTGATTACTCCGAAGAGATTCGACTGATGGGACAGCTCAAGGTGTTACAGCGCCAAGGTCGGGGCTTATTGGAGCGTGTTGAAACCCAAAATGCGGCCATGGGGGCGTACCTTAAGAATCTAGATCAGCAAGTTGAGCTGATTGGTCGGCGGGTTCTGTTCAATGAGATTCAGACGCCAGAAAATTTTCGATCAAAATTAGTTGATCTGAGTGTGGGCGGTGCGGGTTTGTGCCTCGATGAATTATTGCCCGAGGGAAGCCATGTGGCCTTGCGTGTTTTGTTTGATGAAGGGACCTGGGTGCTGACGTGTTTTGCGCGCATTCGGTACGGCAGAATGCATGAAGACGGTGGTCAGTATCGATCGGGCATCGAGTTTGTTGGGTTGCCGCTTGAGTATCAAAAGTTAATCAATCGGTATCTTTTGAATCGCCAGACGGACGCCCGGCGCGCGCAAATTAGAGAAGAACAGAACGATCAGTTTTTATGAGTTATAACCAGATAAGCGCCTGACCTTTTAGGATGGCTTTAACATCGCGCTGGGTGGGCATGTCGAGGTTGCTTCGCTTTAAATCGAAGTTTGTGGCGTAGTTGGCTTTGAATCCATCACGATTGTCGTAGTGAGTGTCATGGTCTGTCGACGCGTTAGTGTCTTGGTTGCTGACTCAGCGCTTGATTAGGCCTCCAATGCGTTGGTCACGACAGGCTTTTGGCCCGCACTATCAGGCGCCTCGCACTTGTCTGGGTTACCACCGCAGATTTCACAGGCGCCATCCACGCCCATTGCGCCCAGACCGCCGCAAGAGCCCGCGATCGGTGGGCGGCCCCTCATGACACCAACGGCCATAATGACAATCACAAACAGAAAGACCAAAAACGTCATCAAAAACTCTATCATTAGATCACCTATCGTTTAGATTGGGCCCAGGGTTTATTTTGAAGGCGCCGATTTATCCCTTTAAGCGTTTTGTCCTGATAAGCGGCTGAACCGATTTAAAGCCTTAGATTAACCCAAGTTGTCGCGCTCATCTGATACCTGCGGCTCTGCTGGACTCAGACCCTAACCACCGTGAGTTGAGCCCCAGTTTACAGATTTTGCGCTAGATAGTCTTTAAACGCCTGACTTTCCAACGCTTTAAGCTCATTCCCGTCGGCTACCAGCATCACAACCGCCAGACCCTGTGCTTCAGCCAGGCGCATCCCGGCCACCGGGCCCAATACGTTCAACGCGGTGGCCCAGCCATCGGCCGCCATCGCGGTCGGGGCCAAAACTGTGACGGAGGTCGTGTCGTGGGTAATCGGGTACCCCGTTCTTGGGTCGATTGTGTGAGAAAAGCGCTGGCCATTGGCTTCAAAGTAATTTCTGTAATCGCCGGAGGTCGCAATCGCTGAATCGATCAATGGAAAGGCGCGATAAATCGCCCGGGTTGCGGCGCTGGGCATTTCAATGGCCACCCGCCAAGGCTGACCTAGGCGCTTCTCACCTTTTGCGAACAATTCACCACCGACCTCAACCAGGAAGCTCGAGTGGCCCAACTGCACGAGGATCGTCGCAATCGCGTCCACCGCGAAGCCTTTTGCTGCGGCCGAAAAGTCGAGCTGCCGCTTAGTGGGTGACGAGACGGTTGTTGAATCCGTATCGAGGTGCAGACTTTGATATCCGACGTGTTGTTTTAAGGCCTGAATCCTATGGTCTTCTGGGGGGTGCGCAGTGGTTGCTGTGGACCCAAAGCCCCAAAGCTCAACCAATGGGCCAACCGTTGGATCAAACGCGCCACCCGTTTGATCAGCTAAGGCTAGACTGAAGGCTAAGACCTTGACGGTATCAGGGTGCAGGTTGAAGGGTACGTCCGGAGCTGCCCGATTGAAGCGAGAGATTTCCGATTCAGGGTCATAAGTTGACATTAACTTATTGATTTTATTTAATTTATTATCGATCTTGTTTTGGATTTCGGAAGCGCTGATGGCGCCCGTCGAGTCTGCAATTAGAACGCGATAGGTGGTCCCCATGGTCTTGCCTGACAGCACAAGCGGATTGCTTTTATCGGCGCAACCCGTCGCTAAAACCATCAATAACAGAAAGAGATAACGCATAAAGCACTGCAGGCCAAGGTAGACCTGTATTATAGTCATAACAATCAATTAGGGGTGACCCAAGTGGAATTGCCATCAATTCAAGTCAGTACAGCCGCCGAATTGGAGGCAACGATCCACCAATTAATCCCGCTGAGTGTCGCAATGGGGGTCGCTGTTGAAAGCTTCGAGCAGGATATCTTAACGCTGTCCGCCCCCCTCGCCCCGAATATTAATCATCAGATGAGTGCCTTTGGCGGGAGTCTCTCGGCTTTATCTGCGTTAGCCGGCTGGGGAATGCTCCAACTTCAGATCGGAAAAATGAGCATCGTCGGCAACACCGTTGTCGGTCGTTCGGAGGCGGCGTTCCTGCGGCCAGTCTTAAAACAGTTGATTTGTCGCTGCAGTTTGCCGAGCGACTTTGCGGTTTTTCAACGAAAACTACTAACGCGCGGGGCAAGTCTAGTGTCTCGTTAACCACAGAGATGATTGAAGATGGCGAGGTCGCCATGACCACCTCTAGCCAGTTCGTTGTGAGAAATAGACATCATGAACCCGCCGCCGAAGCTTGATCTTGCTAGATTGCCAACGCCGTTGCAGCCGCTTGATCGACTGTCCGAGGCCTTGGGTGGTCCTCGGATCTGGATTAAAAGAGATGATTTAACAGAGGGTGCGGGTGCTGGGAATAAAATCAGGAAGCTCGAGTTTGTGCTGGCTGATGCCCTTGACCAGGGGGCAACCGCGCTGATAACCAGTGGCGGCCTGCAATCGAATCATTGCCGGGCCACCGCTTTATTTGCCGCGAAGCTAGGGCTGCAATGCCATCTGATTTTGCGCGGTGAGCCCGCGAAAACGGCCAATGGCAACCTGCTCCTGAATCAGTTGTTGGGTGCTTCAATTGACTATGTCAGCGATCGAGCATTTGAGGACCTCGATCAGCTCTACGATCGCAAAGCTGCTCAGCTGCGCGCCTTGGGCGAGCGGCCTTACAGCATTCCCATTGGCGCCAGTGATGAACTCGGCCTGTGGGGATATATCCAGGCGGCGCAGGAACTGTCGGTCGATTTCGCAGCGGCGCAAATAAAACCCAGCTGTATTGTCACGGCGGTTGGATCTGGCGGCACCTATGCCGGGTTGCTTTTGGGGAAGGCGCTGCATCATTTATCGTTGACCGTAATCGGCATCTGCGTGTCACGCAATGCGGCATTTTTTAATCAGAAAGCGGCAATCGATATCGCCAAATGGCAACAGCGCTTCCAATCAAAGCTTAAGGCCGAGCCCGGACAGCTCCGCAACGATTTTATCGGTGAAGGCTATGGCGTTGCATCCGCCGAGGTTTATCGACTGATTGCATGGCTTGCGCAGCTAGAGGGCATCCTGTTAGATCCCGTTTACACGGGTAAAGCGTTTCAGGGGCTGGTTCAAATGATCAAGCACGGGGACATCAACGGCACGGATGTTGTGTTTTTACACACCGGTGGGCTGATGGGTTTGTTCCCGCAGATGAGCGGTCTGGCCCTATCGGAATTAATGGAATAATGAACTATCATAGAAGGGTCTATAGATCGGAACTGTTTATGAAACGCTCGTTATTGATCATGAGTACAGCGCTGTCCTGCTTAGGGCTTGCGGGGTGTAGTTGGATGAGTCAGGACCCCTGCTCCGGTGATGACGCCGACCTTTCAAATCCCGCGTGTGTTGTGCAGTCCAAACAGACTTATCGCAGCAATGAATCAAGATGGTTTTGTATTGGCCACCTTGAAGCGAAAGACTGGTCTTGTGCCAAAAGTTTAGAAGAAGCTCAAATCAAACATGATGCGATGTCCGACGTGCTCGCCCAACTAGGGCAACGCCCAGCCGAGATGAATCTCGCGTCCAATCCGATAGGGCTCATTGCGCCAGCGGCTATCGATGAGCGCAACATGTTCAACAATCTACCGAAACAGGTCGCGCCTCCCGCGAGCACAGGCGTTGATGCCATTCTCGAAGAACAGTCTGCCCTCGAAACCGTGGCAAGCGGGTCTTTGGCGGATGCGGAGGCTGCCCCTGAAATGATTCTGCAGGCGCAGGATGCAGGGCGGAATGCTAGTGGCCTAGCTGCGAATGGCTTGACGGACTCTAGGAATAATATTGTTATAAAGCAAAAAGATAAAGTTGACACCGATCATAGCCTCGAAACAATAAGCGTTAACGCTCTAATTGCTACTGTGGACGCGAAAACACCCGCCCTTGTCGAGCTAGCGTCTCAAGTGACCGGGTTTGACGCGAGAAACGCGCTGCCTGCGGTATCTGAGTTACCGATTACCCATTCGGTCGAGACACCCGCGTCGGTGCGTGATGATGTCGTGATGGAATCCGTGCCTGATGCCCTGATCGTTGCGAAAGCGACGCCTCTAATCGATCAATCGATGCGCGCCGGAGCCTTAACTGACTCAGCGCCGAGCATTGCGCAACTTGAAACGCCATTAACTGAGGTCAGCATTCTGCCTTCAGGCTTGACCCAGGTGCTTGACCCACAACCGGCACTTCCTGAGATCATTGAGACCAAGGTTGTTCAGATTGACGGGGCAAAAATGGCGCTTCCGCTGGGGATCGCCGAGGTGACCACTGATTTAAGCAACGACGTTGCCGCAGCAGTCAATGCTGCGCCTGCTGCAGCAACGGTAACCGCGACGGTTGTCCTGGTCGAAACCCTGCCTGCTACTGCGATTGCGTTAGCACCCATGGTGATATCGACATTAATGCCTAATTTAGACGCGGTCTTTACATCCGATTTAGCCGGCATTCCAGAAAACAGCTCACGTAATAAAGCATCCCAAGGGGCTTCTTTATCCACCGATAGTGTCATGCAAGACCGTTTGAGCTCTGAGATCACGCAGGCAGCTTTAGAAAGCGACTTTGCAGGAACAACGCTCAAGGTCGAGGCGGAAATATCGGAACTGGCCGTTGCCTTGGTTGAAACCGTGGCCCGCCCTGCTGTTGTCGAGGTGATTGACGCGCCAATAACCGCTGTTGCCTTGCAGGCGGTCTTACCGGTTATTGAAGTTGAGACCCAAGAGGTCGAGGTTCAGACCGAACCCCAAGCCGTAGCGGTTACGTTGGTAGACGCGATCGCAAGCCCTGCGCTTACAGAAGTGATTGAAGTACCGGTTACGGTTTTGGAGGCTCCTGAGGGCTTGACTGTCGCGGAAGTCGCGATGCCAAAGGCTGAAATTCAGACAGAAGCGCCTGACGTGGCGGATACCTTGATTGAAGAAATCACGCGTCCTGTCGTTGCGGCGGTGATTGATACGCCAGAGCGTGTCGTTGAATTGCCGGAAGTTTTGGCCGCAGTAACCCCAATTGAAGTTGACGTTGAAGTAACCACCCTTGCGGTACAGGCCGAAGCGCCTGAATTGGCCGTTGCAGTGGTTGACGCCGCCACGAGCCCGATTGCTGCCGCAGTGATTGACGCGCCAATGCGCGTTGTTAAGCCAGAGGTTTTGGCCGCAGTTGCTGAAGTTGAGATGACAACCCCTGAAATTCAGACCGACGCGCTTGAACGACCAGGGCTTGCCGCAGAGCCCGCCATGGCAAGCGTGCAAGCGGAGGTCCAGGATATAGCGAAGATTGTCAGCCCTAAAGTTGAAAAGATCGCAACGGAAATTGTGGTGCCTGCCTCCGAACCCTTCCCTGCTGGCACGACCTTGGCTGAAGTTTATACGGACCATGTTCAGCGTTCTGAGCAACTACCCGCCCAACTCCAAACCTTAGGGCCCAAAGGGGCACTGCCCATGCCAGCCGTTGCGTCAACAAGGTCTGCGCAGCGCTACGCCGTACAGCCCACGCCCGTTCAGCTAAACCGTTCAGCCAATTCCGCCTTTGCCCAAGCCGCACGTTTGGCCCAGGCTGCGCCTTTGATTGCAGCGGTTGCAGATGCCGCCAAACTGGATTCGATTGCGGTTTCAGCAACCGGATTGGACTATGCGTCGATGGCGCCTGCCGCAACCTCTGGTGATGGCACCTATGACTACTTTATGGATCTCCCCTCGGATGATTTTGCAATTCAGCTCAAAGCCGAGAAAAACCTCGCCGCCCTTCGTACTTTTGCCGCCACGGTCGACCTTGAAGACCCGCTAGTGCTGAAAACGCAATTAATGAAACGCCCGCTTTATGTTTTGGTTTTGGACACGTTCAACGATATTCAGCTGGCCAGTGATGCAAAACGATCCTGGATGGCACAGTACAATAATGGCATTGAACCTTGGATTAGAACGGTTGGCTCGTTGCAAAAAACAATGCAACCTATCGGCCCCATGGATTGATCCTTGTCGCACCCAGCTAAACACTTACCCGGCGTTGATCAGTTACTACGATCGCAGCAAGGCCACGTTCTAATTGAGGCGTTTGGGCGAACCCGTGTTGCGCGGGTGATCGCCGAACAACTTTCTGTTGCTCGGCAAGCAATGGCAGCGCCAGAATTTGAACTGCCGTCTGCTGACGTGCTGCTTGCCAACACCCGATCCGTGCTTTGTGCGGCCAATCCAGTTTTGACCGCCGTACTGAACCTAACAGGCACCATTCTTCACACTAATTTAGGCCGGGCGAGCTTGCCGCAGGTCGCGATTGATGCGGTTCAGCGGGTCGCGGGCAATCCAACAAACTTAGAATTTGATCTGGAAACCGGCAAACGGGGCGATCGCGACCAAGCCCTCGAACACCTTTTAAAGGAAATCACTGGCGCAGAAGCAGCAACCGTTGTGAATAACAACGCGGCAGCGGTGATGCTCGTGCTTAATACCTTCGCGCTGGGCCGAGATGTGCCGGTTTCGAGAGGCGAGCTGGTCGAAATTGGCGGCTCGTTTCGGGTGCCGGAAATCATGACCCGGTCGGGCTGTCGACTGGTAGAAGTGGGTGCAACCAATCGGACTCGGCTCTCTGACTTTAAGGCTGCGATCACAGATCAAACCGCGATGTTGATGAAGGTGCACACCAGTAACTATCAAATTCAAGGGTTTACTGAAAGTGTTGCCGAAAGTGACTTGGCGGCACTCGCCCATGAGTTTGACCTGCCGTTTATGACCGATCTGGGCAGTGGCACCCTGGTTAACCTTACGCAATACGGCTTGCCCCGAGAGCCAACGGTACAAGAAGCGGTGCAAAGTGGCGCCGACATCGTGACCTTCAGCGGCGATAAACTATTGGGTGGTCCTCAAGCCGGATTGATTGTCGGTTCTGCCAAGGCAATCGATGCCATCAAACAGAATCCCATGAAGCGTGCCCTTCGGGTCGATAAGATGACCTTGGCGGCCTTGATTGCCGTGTTGAAGTTGTATCTCACCCCAGAGACGCTGGTTGAACATTTGCCCACCTTGCGCGACCTTGCGCGATCCGACGCTGATATAAAAAGCTTTGGCGAGGCCGTACTCCCCGCTGTGGCAGACTGTTTAGCGCCAGATTTTGAAGCCGGTTTGGTGAGTACCAAAAGCCAAATCGGCAGCGGCGCCCTACCCATTGATCTATTGCCCAGCTGGGCGATAGCGATCAGCGCGCGGGATACCGAGCATCCAAACGAGGCCATTATGGCCCTAGCGTCACGCCTTCGGCACCTCGACACACCCATTTTAGGTCGGATTACGGCGTCTCAGCTGTTACTGGACCTGCGCACCCTTTACCAGCCAGAATTGCTTCTAACGGGGCTCAAAGCGGTTCATACCGGATGATTGTCGCAACAGCCGGCCATGTCGATCATGGTAAATCCAGTCTTGTCGAAATGCTGACAGGCATCCAAACCGATCAACTGCAAGAAGAAAAGGACCGCGGCCTCACGATCGATTTAGGGTTCGCTTATGCCCAACTTGGTGACCTATCCTTAGGCTTTGTTGATGTTCCGGGCCACATTAAATTTATTAACAATATGTTGGCGGGTGTG
>CAJJAX010000045.1 GCA_905182155.1 uncultured Pseudomonadales bacterium | reverse complement strand
AATTCTCCATGTTCACTCCGTAGTGGCGGCGCTTCCAGTCCCAGAAAAAGGGCACGATCTCGCCCACGTTCGAGCCTCCGGAAATATATTCCAAGCTCTTGTCGTAGATGCTGATCGCCGCCGACCCTTTGTAGGGCTTTCCGTTGGAGTCGCTGATCTTGATCGTCAGCGAGGTCTTCTCGCGTGGCTTGAGCTTTGATTTCGCCGGGATCACCTCGACTCCAAGCTTGCGTTTCTCCGGAGGTAACACGATCTCACGGGTCACGCTGTGCACCTCGCCGTTTACCACCGTCACGGCATCGATGAAAAAGTTCGGCATATCACCGAGCGCGACCGGGATTTTCACCACCTGCGACTTGCGCTTCATCCGGATGATCTTCGTCTCCTCCTGCTTGCCTTGGCCGGTGCGGACGAAAAGCCACACGCGCGATTTCCGCTTGTTCACATTCACCAGCAGTTTGACCGTATCGCCCGGGCGGTATTCCTTCTTGTCGGGGATCAGCTCGAGGTCGTTGTAGCGAAAATCGCCGCCCTCATCATCCTCCGCGCCGCGCACGGAGAACACCGTCGCGCCCTCCTGCTTGCGGCCTTTCTTGTCCGTAAATTTCACGGCAATGCGGTATTGCCCCGGCTCCGAAGCCTCGAAGACCCATTCGTTGCCCTTGGGCGTCCACTTCGCGATCTTCTTCTCAACGATCTTGCCGTCCTCATCGACGCTCGTCGAATACAGGATTGCCTTGGCTTTCCCCGCGACCACTTTCCCGTCCAGGGTTCGGGCGGAAAAGGTTCCCGTCACCTTGTCGCCGACATTTGCGTAGCCACGATCCAGCCACACGGTCACCGCATACGGCTCACGCGCCGCGAGCACAGCTCCGTTCCCCACAATCGTCCGCCGCGAGGCGTCCACCACCTCAGCGCTGATCGTATACTTGTGATCCTGATCGCCGTGAACCAGCTTCGCGATCGAGCTATCATAGCGTTTCTAAAACTCGAAGGTGAAATCATGGGTCAGTGGTGGACAGCGCGCGTCTTGCCAGTCATTAGTATTGATTTAAGAAGCCTTGCATTGTTTAGGATCTTGCTGGGCGGGTTGCTGATTGCGGACCTTTTGATTCGCGGGAGTGATTTGTCGGTCTGGATGACGGACGCCGGCGTTTTTCCGCGGGATTTTATCATTGACTGGAGCGGGGATAACCGCTGGTCGTTGTACTTCATTAGTGGTAGTTGGCTTTGGGCCCTGCTGTTGCATCTGACGGCTGCAGGCGCCGCAATGGCCTTGCTACTGGGGTATCGCACGCGGCTTGCTTTGATAATCAGTTTTGTTTTGCTGGTCTCATTGCACAATCGCGCCCCATTGGTGCTGCAAGGCGGGGACAACCTGCTGTTGCTGATGGTGTTCTGGTCGATGTTTTTGCCCTTGGGCGCGCGGTTTTCCATGGATGCCGCAAGGGTTCATCCGGACCATCAGCGGGCGCTCAGCGCCCAGCCCAATCGATATCTCTCGGTGGCAACGGTTGCGATTTTGTTTCAGGCCATGGCGGTGTATTTTTTTTCAGCCTTCTTAAAAAGTGGTCCCGAGTGGTACGAAGACGGTACAGCCATTTATTACGCGCTGAACCTAGACGAGGTTGCAACCGGGCTGGCGCATTATTGGCGGGATGAACACTGGCTGACCGTGCCCTTAACCCGATTCGTGTGGTGGTTAGAATTGCTTGGGTCTATCTTGATTTTTACGCCGCTGCTGCGGGTGCCGATCCGGTTACTGATGATGCTTTTGTTCATAGCAATGGAGGTTGGCTTTATTCTGAACCTTCATATTGGCTTGTTTCCGTTCATCTCGATTACCTCCATTCTGCTGTTTACCCCAAGTGAAACCTGGGACGCGCTGGCTCGGCGATTTTGGCCCAATGCCGGCGAAGGGCTCACAATGTATTACGATGAGGACTGCTCTTTTTGTCTCAAGATGTGCTGGTTGCTAAAGACCTTTTTGGGCCTGAAGGCGGCGCAGATTATTCCAGCCCAAACCGATGTCGAGATTGCAGAGATTCTTGAACGAGAGTTCTCCTGGGTGGTGGTGACCCCATCCGGCGAGCGTTTGATTAAATGGCCCGCGATGGTTGCCGTTTTTGCCGCCTCGCCCTGGGGTCGGCTGCTAGCGCCACTGCTTGCCTGGCCGCAGCAATTGGGCAATCGCCTTTACGACTCGGTTGCCAATAATCGCGGCGCCTTCGGCGAGGGGTTTACCAGGGTGTTGCCGTGGCAAGAATCCCTCAAAATGCCGGGCTGGGGCTCGCAGACCGTGGCGGGTTTCTTTTTAGCTTATCTGTTGCTGTTCAATCTCAGCACCATTCCGAATTGGCGATTGCCGTTTCAAACCGCCGCCGAGGACAAACCCTATCAAGTGCAGTTCCCCAAGGCGTGGCAGGGCGTCAAGCGGCTGCTTCGGCTCGATCAAAAGTGGAGTATGTTCGCGCCTTATCCAAACAAAACGGACAGCTTTTTGGTGGTGCCGGGGGTGCTGGCATCTGGGAAGTTGGTGGACGTTTACGATTTGGTTGAGGCTGCGCCAAGCTTTGAAAAGCCGGATCTTTTGTTCGACACCAAATTCAAAAATTACCGCTGGCGCAAGTACTTGTCACGCGTTGGCAAAAAACGATACAAGGATTATCGCACCTACTATGGCAGCTTTTTGTGTGATCGCTGGAACGCAACGTACGGCAAAACGGATCGGCTAACCGATTTCAACATTTATCGGATGGTCGAAAAGACAAAGCCACCCGGGGTTGCCAGGAAGGTGGTGCGAAGCAGAGTTTGGCGACACTATTGCGTGAAGGATCAGGGCGACAAGGTCGAGCCGGCGTTGAAGGCGGCAGGGTTATGGTAGGCCTTATCAACGGTAAGGGCGATTGAGGTCTTGGTAGTGGGCACCGAGGCCAATACCGACATATTGCGGCGCTGGAATCTTGGGCTGGATAAGCGGGTCTTAGGCTCACGAGCCAAAATTATGCCTGAGCCGAAAGATTTTCGATTGAGCGGTTTAGACCAGCGGTGCGCCCTGATAATAATGCCAAAGAAATAACGCGCCGACCGAACGGTAGGGCTGCCAATGCTGGGTTAACGCCCGGGTTTGTTTCGGGGTTGGTTTGGGGTCTAGGCCTTTGAGCCGGGCCAGGGCGATTTGCAGCGCAAGATCCCCTGCGGGGAAAATATCGGGGCGGCCCAGTGAAAACATGCAATAAATTTCCGCACTCCAAACCCCGAAACCGCGGAGGGCGGTGATCGCCTCAATGACCTCGGCATCCGTCAGCCCGCTCAGTTGGTCAACCGCTAATTCTCCCGATTGCACCGCGTGCGCTAAGCCGCGGGCGTACTCTATTTTTCTAAAGGATAACCCGGCCGCACGCAGCTCGGCATCCGTCACTTGATCGAGGCCTTTAGGGGTTAGGCTTGGCAAGACGCGGCGCACGCGACCCATGATGGCATTGGCGGCAGTGGTCGATATTTGTTGGCTAACGATGGTGGCCAAGAACGTCTCGAAGCCCTCCGGGCGCTGCCGGGGCGCTGGCGCGCCGTAAAGCGCAATTGCTTGGCCGAGGTCTGGGTCCAGCCGGGCAAGTTGCTTTAGGGCTTGTTTAATTTGTCTTTGATCCACTGTCTGCGCCCTTTAAACCTTTGGGTCTAATGTAACGGTCGGTTAGATGAAATACGAATAAACCCGGGGTAGGATCTGGCCACATTTCTCCCTAGAATAGGCTCATCTAATATAGCTAATTAATATAACTTTATAACTAAAGTTAAAAATTGGAAAGAAGCGCAATGCAGGTCTTGCCGTTTTACCATCAAGCAACCAACAGTTGGAGCTACCTCCTCGCGGATGAGGTTAACAAGGTTTGTGCGCTAATCGATCCTGTTTTGGATTTTGAGCCGGCCTCCGGCGCCATTCAGCATGACTTCGTTGAGGTGATGTTGTCGCGAGCGGCAGATCAGCAATGGCAGGTGGCTTGGTTCTTGAGACTCACATTCACGCCGATCATCTCTCGGCGCCGATTTTGTGCGTGGCCAGACCGGGGCAAAAATTGGGATTGGCCGGGGGGTTGAGCAGGTCAGTGCCTTGTTTGCCCCGGTCTTTAATTTGGGCGAGCAGCATCCGAATGTCAGGGTTGCCTTTGATCAACTGTTTGAACCAGGCGACATGATTCTAGTGGGCGACCTGACCGTTAAGGTGCTGGCAACGCCAGGGCACACGCCGGCTTGCGTCGCCTATCAGGTTGAGGCGGCGGTGTTTGTTGGAGACACCTTGTTCAGGCCCGATTACGGCACGGCCCGAGCCGATTTCCCCGGCGGTGATGCCAGGCAGTTGTTCGAGTCCATTACCCAACTGTTATCCCTACCGGATGCCACGGTGTTATACCTTTGCCACGATTATCCAACGACGAACCGGACAACGCCGTGTCATCAGGTCACGGTGGCCGAACAACGTTCGAATTTGCAAATATTAAACCGCGATGCAGCCGCGTTTGTTGCGTTCCGGCAAGCCAGAGATGCCCAACTGAGTGCGCCGCGTCTGTTGTACCCCGCCATTCAGGTCAATTTGGCGGCGGGCCGAATGCCGAATGCGGACGCCAATGGCCAACGCTATCTAAAGTTACCGATTAGGGAAAAAGCTTAATGGATTTAATGGTTTTGATTCCCTGCGCGCTGGCCGTAGGCTTAACCATGGGGCTATTGGGTTCTGGCGGCTCGATTTTGACCGTACCCATCTTGGTGTATCTGATGGGCCAGAATGAAAAAGTAGCGATTGCCAGCTCGCTTGCGATTGTCGGGGCGGTGGCGGCGCTGACCACCTTACTGAACCTCCGCGATCGATCGATTAATTGGCGAACGGCGATCTGGTTCGGGGTTCCCGGGGTGATGGGTACCTATCTGGGTGCTGGGTTGTCGCAGTTTGCCTCGGGGTCGGTTCAACTGATGGTGTTTGCGACGGTCATGCTATTGTCCGCCTTTTTCATGTTTCGACCACCGAAGTTTAAACCGGTAGCGGGTGATCAAAAGCTATGGGCCATCGTGACCGAGGGCCTGATGATTGGCGTTCTAACGGGCTTTGTAGGGGTCGGTGGCGGCTTTTTGATTGTGCCGGCGCTGGTCTTGTTAGGCGGTTTATCGATGACCGCGGCGGCGGCGACGAGCCTTGTGATCATCGCTGTTAAATCGGCGGCCGGGCTGGTTAAATACTTAGAGTTACTTGAGGAATCAGCCTTGAGCCTAGATTGGGAGCTGATCTTGATTTTTGTTGGCATGGGCATGTTGGGCAGTTTCTTTGGTCGCAAGCTTGGTCGGGTGATTGAACAACGTCAAGCCGAGCAGGTTTTTTCGGTGTTTTTGGTGGCGATCGCGGGCTGGATCCTAAGTCAATCTTTGTGAGTTGAGGCGGTTAAATGAACCAAAAAGCCGCGCTGATTGCGCTCATAATGGTGGTTGGCGTGGGTCTTTATTGGGGCAAAACGGCCTCGGTTTTCATAAGTTCAAACTTGGAAGAAAGTAGTATGAGTGAAGTAGCAGCGCGGGTTTCTGTGGGTCCACAAATTCAGCTTGCCGATTTGGCAATTTTGAAGGAGAAGGGCATTGCGGTTGTGATTAACAACCGACCCGATGGTGAGGCTGCGGATCAGCCCAATGATGAGGCGGTGGCCGCGGCGGCGGCAGCGCTCGGTTTGAGCTATTATTTTATTCCGGTCTCGCCAAGGGGCTTAACCCAAGATAATGTTGATGATATGCAGGAAGCGCTTGCGGGCAGCGCTGGGCCCGTTTTTGCTTACTGCCGCTCAGGCAATCGTTCTGGCATTTTGTTGCAGGCCGCGACCCAAGGGGTCGCTGAATAGTTAGCTTCAGCCGGTAAGGCCTAAGGCGCGGTGTCCTGAGCGCGCGAAACAGGTGGCATTTAGTTCGAAGTGGGTGCGTGCCTTGAGGCTTGCTGGTTCTGGATGGCGTGTTGGCGCGTTGCTGGGATGAGTCAACGCAGCGGGTATTTTGAGGCCTTGATGCCTCATGCGGTTATGGTTTGCTGCCCCGGTCAGGCCTGAGCAGGATCTTCTTCAAAGCCAACCCAACCCAACCCAACCCAACCCAACCCAATCCTATTCCAGCCCTCTTCGTTTTAGTTTGGGTGGCAGGGTGCCAGCGGTTGTTTGTGCAAGTCCTTATCACTCCGCAAGGAACTCAAACAAGCGCGCCACAGCCAAAACCCAAAACCCAACACCCAAAACCCAAAACCCAAAACCCAAAACCCAAAACCCAAAACCCAAAACCCAAAACCCAAAACCCAACACCCAAAACCCAAAACCCAAAACCCAAAACCCAAAACCCAAAACCCAACACCCAACACCCAAAACCCAAAACCCAAAACCCAAAACCCAAAACCCAAAACCCAAAACCCAAAACCCAAAACCCAAAACCCAAAACCCAAAACCCAAAACCCAAAACCCAAAACCCAAAACCCAAAACCCAAAACCCAAAACAGCGCCACAGCGCCACAGCGCCACAGCGCCACAGCGCCACAGCGCCACAGCGCCACAGCGCCACAGCGCCACAGCGCCACAGCGCCACAGCGCCACAGCGCCACAGCGCCACAGCGCCACAGCGCCACAGCGCCACAGCGCCACAGCGCCACAGCGCCACAGCGCCACAGCGCCACAGCGCCACAGCGCCACAGCGCCACAGCGCCACAGCGCCACAGCGCCACAGCGCCACAGCGCCACAGCGCCACAGCGCCACAGCGCCACAGCGCCACAGCGCCACAGCGCCACAGCGCCACAGCGCCACAGCGCCACAGCGCCACAGCGCCACAGCGCCACAGCGCCACAGCGCCACAGCGCCACAGCGCCACAGCGCCACAGCGCCACAGCGCCACAGCGCCACAGCGCCACAGCGCCACAGCGCCACAGCGCCACAGCGCCACAGCGCCACAGCTTTATTCACTGGGTACTCCCAATGGCGTTAAGGTGACTGTTCTTCTTGAAGAGCTTCTTGAATTGGGCATCAGCGAGGCTGAATATGATGCTTGGCTGATTAATATTTCTGACGGCACGCAATTCAGTAGCGGATTTGTAGGTATAAACCCAAACTCAAAAATTCCCGCACTGGCAGACCACAGTGGAGAAACAACGGTAAGGGTATTTGAATCCGGTGCCATCATGCTCTACCTAGCAGAAAAGTTCGGCCATTTTGTGCCCGCAGTGGGTTCACCCCTGCGCGCAGAGTGCCTGTCTTGGCTATTTTGGAATATCGGCAGTGTTCCCTTTTTAGGGGGCGGTTTTGGACACTTTTATGCCTATGCGCCTAGAAAAGTATGAATACCCCATTAACCGCTATGCCATGGAGGTGAAACGCCAGCTGGATGTGCTGGATAAAACCCTGGCCACGAGCGGACCTATTCTATGCGGGCGATGAATACACCATTGCGGATATGGCCAACTACGCGTGGTACGGCGCGTTGGTGCTGCACAATGTTTATGAAGCGGCAGAGTTTTTAGAGGTGTCGTCCTACGAGCACGTGGTTCGATGGGCAACGGCGATCGAAGCCCGGCCCGCGGTGGCCAGAGGTCGGCGGGTGAATCGCGCCTGGGGCCCTGAAGAAGAGCGGGTTCCTGAGCGTCATTCCGCAGCAGACTTCGAGTAAGCCAAGGCAGCCGCAATGCCCTCCAGCTGCTGCTGCGGGGTTTACGGACAAGTGGTGATTGCAAGGATGCCACCCGGTTGTGGTGCCGGGTTGCGTCGGGTCGCCAGAAAAACAGGCCTCAACACCGCCTTCAACACCGCTTTCAACACAGGCCCCTGAACCCAATCTGCGTCGACCGAGCCCGCTCAACGGCTCGCAGGACACGATCCCGCTGTGCTGATTCATGGAAGCCCTTAGGCGTTTTTAGCCGTCTCAGAAAGTTGCTGGGATGCGAAAAGCCGTTGATGCGCCCAGTGATTGGCGCTGTGCCGCCATCGCTTGGCGGTAGAAAAGGCGGCAGCTTATTGCTTGGTTCGCCGTGAGGCAGCCTGCAAAAAGGCCATGACGTCGCGATACCGCCGACGTATTGGGCGTAGGCTGGTGATTGCCCACAACAAGATAGAATCGCGGCTGAACAAAGCCTTGCGTAGGGTTTCGCGATTACCGGCCCAAAGTACTTCGCGTTGCAACGATCGCCGGAGGGTCCGGGCGAACACCTGACATAAGATTCGCCAAACCGGCAGGTCCAGCCAGATCACCACATCCACCGTTGCCCATTTTATGTCTCGGGTACGATCGTAGTTGCCGTCTAAAACCCACCCGGGGTCGGATAAGGCGCGCTCAACGCGGGCCAGAAACTCAGGCGCTGGGCAAGGCGTCCAATCGGGCTGCCAGAATAAAGCATCGAGCTCGATATAGGGTCGCGTTAGCAGCTTTGCTAGATGCTGGGCGAGGGTTGATTTGCCACTGCCGCTGCTGCCCACGACATTGATGTTCAAGGCGATCCTCTTTATGAATGCGTTAGACCGGGTTTAGGCGCCCGATGGAGTTGATGCAGGCTTGTGCGGCTTCGACGCCTTTGGTCACAAAGTGTGCTTTAAAAAACGCTGGCTGGCCATCGCTTAAGAAATCCTGGGGGGTCAGTACCGCCGAGAATACTGGAACGCCGGTTTCCATTTGCACGTTCATGAGACCGTTGATCACAGCGGTTGCGACAAATTCATGCCGATAAATTCCGCCATCCACCACCAAGCCCGCAGCAACAATGCACGCGTAGTTGCCGCTGAGCGCTTCGAGCTTTGTCCGTAGGGGAATCTCGAAGGCGCCTGGCACCTCGATGAGGTCAATGGCGCGACTGTCGATCCGGGCATGTTCGGCAACAAAAGCGTCGCGCAGTTCGTCGACGATTTCACGATGCCAACAGGATTGGATGAATGCAATGCGGGGTCGGGCCGCGGTTTCTTTGACATTGGGTCGAAAAGTTGTCATCTGTTGTTTGCCTTTTATTCAGTTAAACAACAGGGCAAACGAGGGTGTTTTGCTAGCTGCACACGAAGTCTATGCCTTATCCTCATAACCAGACTTTAACTGTCGGCCTCGGAATCACACCGAGTCTGCTGTCCTCTTCATGATGAAGAGCGCCCGCGGGCTACGCTATGCGCGATTACCGCCGGTGGGGACTTACACCCCGCCCTGAGAACTGTCGCGCTTGGCGACCCGGTGAGTATACGAAAGTCGGATTTTTTTGTATAGCGCTACGGCGCAATGATTGACCAAAGAATTATGGCGTTTATCGGGCGGGGTTGTAGGGTTCTGCTCGAATCGTTAGGTTGCCTCACCAGCAGCTTTGCAAGCGAGGCACAAGCTGGCCTCCGGGTAGGCTTTTAACCGCGGGAGTGCGATCGCCTCGAGGCATTCCAAGCAAGTGCCGTAGGAGCCGTCTTCGATTCGCCCAAACGCTTTTTGAATTGCCATCAATCGATTACGGGTAACGGTGCGGTTGGCCCTGAGAATGCTTTGGTTGTGCATCTCATCCATGCGGCTCAGGCGCGAGGCATTTTCTTTGAGCGGCACCTGTTGAGCCGCCGATTCGGTGTTGGTTAAAAGGCTTGATAAGCGCTCGGCAAGGTCTTGCAGTGCCTCGCGCATTGCCAAACGGGTTGGTTCATCGAGTGCGTGGGTCATGCTGTGAGCTTAGCATTGAATTCAGCTATTTTGCTGTCGTTGAGGCGAAGATCCGCGTTGGCTTACATTGGGTTCAGCAAAGGCGGCAAAGGCGGCATAAGGCGGCAACGGTGGCTCTGCGCATGGGTGCCAGGTTGGTCGACGAAGACCCTGGCCATTAGCGGCGCGCCATAGCGACCGCTTCTTCGCGCGCAACCAGCGCCTCGACGACGGGTTGCGATCAATCCGCATGGCTTTCTTGAGGGGCAAAGACGACCAAGGTCTGTGCGGGGCGCCCATCACCTTATTCCGGTCGGGTTACGGCGCTCGGGTTTTTAGGTTCCGCCCCAGGTGGGTCGCTTAGCGCACTGCGGCGGCGTCATCCAAGCCGCGACTGGCCAGCAAGGCTTGAACCGCGGGGTCTCGACCCCGAAAAGCACGATACAGCGCCATGGGATCCTTGGACCCGCCGCGCTCTAAGATGTTTTTCCGAAAGGATTGGGCTGTGGCTGGGTCGAATAAACCGTGTTCCTTAAACGCTTCAAAGCCATCAGCATCGAGCACCTCGGCCCAGATATAAGCGTAATAGCCAGCAGAATAATCGTCCCCCGAAAAAATGTGTTGAAAATAGGTCGACTTATAACGGGGCACGATGGTGCTGGGTAATCCGATGCGGGCCATCTCGGTATTTTCTAAGGCGTTGACGTCCGACAAGGCATCAATGGGTTGCTCGTGCCACGCCATATCAAGGTAGGCCGCCGCAAGATACTCCGAGGTTTGAAATCCTTGGTTAAAAGTGCTGGCTGCGAGGATTTTTTCAATGAGGTTGTCGGGTATCACCTCGCCCGTTTCATAGTGGTGGGCATAGCGTCTTAGCACTTCGGGTTCTGTGGCCCAATGCTCAAAGATCTGGGAAGGCAGTTCAACAAAATCTTGTTTGACATTGGTCCCGGCCTGACTGGGGTAACGGACCTGGCTGAGCAGGCCGTGCAGGCCATGACCCAATTCATGAAAGAGGGTTGCGACCTCGTCGAGCCCCAAAAGGCAGGGTGATGCCTTTGGGAAATTACAGCAATTTACAATGATGGGGCGGATGTTGCTGTCAAGGTGGGACTGCCCCCTGAATTGACTCATCCAGGCGCCGCCGCGCTTAGACGGTCGCATGAAGTAATCGGTAAGAAAAATACCAATTAGCGTGCCATCGGCATCGATGACCTCATAGCTTTGGACATCGGGATGGTAGGTGGGCAGCTCCGGGGCGGGCCGAAACTCGATGCCAAAGAGCGCGCGGGCAACCTCGAAGGCGCCGTTGCGAACTTGCTCCAGCGCAAAGTAAGGTTTTATGTCGGTTTCATTGAGATCAAAGCGTTCCGAGCGAATTTTTTCGGTGTAGTACCACCAGTCCCAGGGCATCAATTCAAAATTCTGTCCTTCTTGGCGAATGCGGGCCTGCAGGTCTGCGGCTTCTTGCTGCGCCTTGTTTTGGGCGGGTTGCCAGATTTGATCCAGCAACTGATGGACCTTTCCAGGATGGCCGGCCATGCGGTCTTCGAGCATGTAGTGGGCGTGGGATTCAAAGCCTTTGATCTTGGCGCGCCGATGCCGCAGCGCTGCAATCTCGACGGCGATGGGGTTATTGTCGGCGGCGTTGCCCAGATCACCGCATCGGGTATAGGCCTCGAACAGGGTTTGCCGTAGCGGGCGATTGTCGGCGAACTGCATAAACGGCGTGAATGAGGAGCGCGAGATACTGAAGGCGTAGCTTCCGGAAGGGTGCCCACGCGCTTCAGCTTCGTTTGCGGCCGCCGTTAGGACTGATTCGGGTAGCCCGCGAAGTTCATCACGCGACGTCAGGACTAATTCAAAGTCGTTGGTCTCGGCCAGTACATTGTGCCCAAACCGCGTCTCCAGCGCGGCCAACTGCTCGTTGATTTCACGGGTTTGCTGCCGGGCACCGGGTTCAAGCTCGGCGCCGCCGCGAACAAAGTCGTTATAAATGGTCTCAAGCAGTAATTGTTGATCGGGCTGTAGGGCTAGGCTTGCCTGCGCGTTGAAGAGGGTCTTTATCCGCTGGAATAACCCAGCATGATTGAAGATATTACTGTTGTGGTTCGACGCTTGCACCGAGACGGCTTCTTCAATGACCTGCAGGGTTTTGTTGGTGTCGGTCGACACTAAATTAAAGAACACGTCCGCTGTTTTGGTGAGCAGTTGACCACTGGCCTCGAATGCAACCAGCGTATTGGCAAAGCTTGCCGGCGCTGGATTGTTCGCGATGGCCTCAATTTCAGCCATATGGTCACTGAACCCCCGCGCGAAGGCGTCGCTAAAATGATCATCTTGAATGTCTTGGAACGGGGGCATGCCGAAGGGCGTTTGCCAGGCCTCAAAGAAAGGGTTGTTCATATCGGCTCAAAGATTAATGAATTAAGCCATCAGTTTAGCAAGTTCTGCGCGGGCGTTCCTTGCGGGTCCAGGAACGTGGCGAATGGCGTTTTATGGGGCGTGGGCAGGCGTGTTCAGAACAACGCGTTTGCTGCCGCATTGGCCTAAATTTGATTTGCCCGTGCGGCCGAGGCGCCCTTAACGCGACATGCCATTGGCCGGACCGCTTTAGGTTGACCCGGCCCTGAGGGTCTTGGCGCAAAAGCAGTCTTGAGGTTATCGCCGCACAACCCACCTGCAAACCGATTAGCGGGCTACCATTTTGACGGGCAACCATCTTGACGGGCTACCTGATTCGAGCGCGGGCGCCGGGTACCACCGATTATTGCCCTCAGAATCAAATGCTTTACCGCCGTCTATCGCGATTCCTGGCGGCAGTTTTTAATTGGGGGCCGGCGCCTGACTGGATTCGATCCAATCCGAGATCGAGTCCGCCACCATCGGTAAGGTCACACTGCCATTTTCAAGCACGCGCCGGTGAAAGGTTTTGAGATTGAACGCGTCGCCCAGTTGCGCTTCAGCCAAAGCCCGCAATCGTTTGATCTCGAGCATGCCCAGCATGTAAGCATTGGCTTGGCCCGGCCAGGAAATGTAACGATTGATTTCATTTTCGATATCAAAGCGTGACCAACCGCAGTTGTTCATCATGTAGGTAACCGCTTGTGACCGGCTCCACCCCAGCGTGTGGATGCCCGTATCAATCACTAGGCGGGCGGCTCTGGCGCCTTGGTCTGACAATAACCCAATGCGGTCGAGAGGACGATCATAGAGGTTGAGTTCATCGGCAAGCCGTTCGGAATACAGCGCCCAGCCTTCACCATAACCCGCGTTGAAAAGGTAGCGCGCGATGGGGTGCACGGCATCCCCCAATTCAAGGGCAATGGCGCCCTGCAGGTGATGGCCCGGGTAGGTTTCGTGATAGAGCGTTGATTGCTGGGTGGCCTGGGTGCGTAACTGGGGCTCGCTGACGGCAATATAATAGATGCCTGGGCGCGAGCCATCTTCTGAGGAAGAATGGTATTCCCCGCTGCCGCTGGCTGCGAAGTCTGGGTAGGGTTTAATCAAAACCTCGGCTTTCGGCAATAAGTCAAAAACCGCATCCATTTTGGGTCGGGCGCGGGCCAATGCCGCCACTGAAAAGTCGAGGACGGCCTGTTCATTTTCGAAGGTGAATTGAGGATCCTGATTAATGCGTCTTAAGAAGGTTTCGGTGGCTTCGCCGTCAAAGTGGGTGTCAATGACCTCGCGCATCTCTCCCCGAATGCTCGCCATTTGCGCAAGACCCGAGCGGTGAATCTCGGCTGGTGTTGCCGGCAGGGTCGAGAAGGCGCGCACCAAAGCGGTATAGCATTGCGCGCCATTCGGATTGCCGCTGATTGCAATGTCTTCGCGGGCTTTGGGCAGGTACTGGGTTTCGATAAAGTCCGCGAACCGATTGAGGGCCGGTTGGATCGATTGTTCATACTCTCGCTGAACAGCATCCTGAAACAATGGGTTATCAGATCGCTTGCCCATGTTTAAGAAAGGGTTGTCAGGCTGCAGTAGCGCTCGAACCTGTTCCGGGACCTCGGTCACGGTGAGGCGGGGTGATGAGTAACCTTGGGCGAGGCCCAGCGTCAGGTTTTCAATTTCGGTATTGATGTAGCCTGCAACCGCGCGCAATCGGGTAAGGGCATCCGCTCGATCTGCGTTCGTTACGAGCGGTTGGATGTCAAAGATAAACGGTAGACCCGTATGCCAAGCGGTCGTGGTGCTGGTCTCCCACAACGCCTTTTGGCAGACCCGGGTCGCGCGGCTTGCCGACAGGCTTTCGATCAAGAACCCATAGGTAATCCAGTCCCGCGTGCCGATCTTGCTCGGCGCTGCCTGGGCGCGCACCGCGCCAAGAAACGCATCCTCTTGGTCATGCCAGCGTTGCAGGGCGGCTTGGGAATTGTCAAAAAGTTGATCATGACGAAAGCCCGGTAAGGCATAAGAGGTCGCCATGCTGGGATAGCGATTGAGTAGGGCCTCGACATAGGCGTCCGCAATGGATTCGACGCTGGCCTGCTTTGCCACGGCTTCGGGTGGGGTCACTTGGCAGCCAGAAATCAAGACCGCCGCCAAGATCAGCGCGCAGGTGGCGCGGTAGTGTACTGTTTCAGTCGTCATAATTTAGTGTCTGTTGGTGAGGGCTGTTTGCTGTTTGATGTGCATCATTTAAGGGATTCTACGCCCAAAAATGACCCATTGGGGTCGTTCAATAGAACAAATCCCGCTTGCCCTTGCGATCAACGATGCGGTAGGTTGAAACGGATGATTTTAACGGAGCGGCGCAATGGATGATGAACAGCAAATACGAGAAATCGTACAAATTTACTTCGACAGTCTGTATGAATCCGATGTCGAAAAGGTTCACGCAGCCTTTCACCCCAACGCTAAGGTGACCGGCTATCTGCCGACCGGGTTGGCCGAGATGACGGTGGAAGACTTTGCAGCCTTTGTGGGCGCGCAGCCTTCGGCTAAAGCGGCGGGCGAGCCGGTTTTTTTAGAGATTATCTCCCTAGCCCGGGCTGGCGAGACGGCAGTGGTGCAACTGCGGGATGATTATATCGGCAGTCGTTTTTTGGATACCTTGTCGTTTTTGAAGGTCGATGATCGCTGGGTTATTTACAACAAGTTGTTCCATGTGGAAGGCCCCGCTGGCGGCGCAAGCTAAGGTTGTTGCCGGCAAAGCCGGTCACTCGGCTTGCTGAGCCCGCCTGAAGCGGGTTGCTGGCTTGGGTTCTTTAAAAAAGGGGGCTACCACTCCAAATCGTCAGGGATCGGGTAGTCCTTGTAGGGGTCGTCTTCATCGACGGCCTCCGAGGCTTTGTCATGAAGATAAAGCACCGACGCCGTATGCCGTTCTTGGATTCTGCGCGCAACCACCTCTGGCACCAGGTCATAGCGGTCATCAAACTTCACAATGGCCAGGTAACCTTGGTTGAGCTGAGTTTTGTTCTCTTCAGAGACATAGATCTTCTTTACTTTTTTCTGGTCGGTGAAGTTGTACGCGACCTCACCGGCTTGACGCTGTGAGTGCGCCGCAATCAGCTGTTTGACTTGGGCGAGCACGGCTTTTTCCTGGGTCAATTGGTTGCGCTGCTCACTTCTAAGCCGGTCGGCCTCTATTTTCTTCGTTCTGGCAGCTTCAACTTCTTGTTTGACCGAATCAACGTCGATGCCTTTTTTGATCCGTAATTCAGTACGCAGCGCGCCGCGTTCCGCTTTTTTCGCTTGTTTCGCGGTCACGAGCCCGGCATCTTTGAGCTGGTCGCGCAGCGATCCGAAGGTTTTTTTATTTTTTGACATAAGGTGATTATGCCGCCTATAGCAAGTCCAAACAATTCTTCATTGGAGAGCGAGCTGTTTTCTTTGAAAGAAAACCCGTGCGATCGGAACTTGGGTATGATGCGTGCCTTAGCTTTGATGAGCTTCATGCGATGAAAGACTGCAACCAATGCGGCAAGTGCTGCCAGATCTATGGCGATGGAGGCCTGTCGGCAACCCAGGCCGAGATCAACTGGTGGCAGTTCAATCGCCCAGAGATCGCGCGGTTTGTACAGGCCGGCCAGATCTGGATGGATCCGGAAACCGGTCGGCAGCTGGCGGCTTGTCCCTGGCTTGAAAAGCTGCCGAACCAAAATAAGTATGGCTGCGGTATCTATGCGGACCGTCCGGATGATTGTCGTCAGTATCCTGTGCTCGTGAGTGACATGATCCGAGATGGCTGCGAGATGATCGAACCCATCGATTTAAAACGCCCGAAGGTCGCGCAAACGAAACTTGATCAGCTCATGATTGATAGTCGGGCGGTGCACCGATAAGCCCATTCTACGTTTGTCCGTCATGCTGGCCTTGGTGTTGATTGGGGTGTACGCCGCGCAGGCGCCCGGTGGGATAAAGCAGATTCACAGAATATCATCGTAAACCGCCCGTTGGGGCCAGGGCCTTGGTTTTGAGTCCCCGTCCTGGGCGTCTTCATGGCAGGACTCGGTTTCCACAAACCCGGCAGGTTGACGGGGCTCGGTAAGACATCAAAGGGGCGACTGCCCCTTTGGACGCACGAAGCGAGTCGAAAAAACCTTAGGTTTTGTATTTCAGGACAAGTGTGATCTAGTGTCTTGGCGCAATGGGCTGCCCCTTGCGCAATGGGTAGACGTTGAATGCAGCGATTGAGCCGCGCCAATGTTCGATAAAAAGACATTTAGGGATGGCATGGAATGGCTGTCCGCTTGCGATCAAGGAGAGACAATGGCTGCGCCTGACCAAGACGCTGGGGTATTGACCTGGCGGGTTCGCATTATGTTCGCCGTGGGGCAAATACCCGAGGGCGTGCAATCCACCTCGTTTGGGTTTTTCCTGCTATTTTTTTACAACCAAGTGCTGGGCTTGTCGGGCTTTTTGGCGAGTGTGGCCATTGTCATTGCGCTGCTGGTGGACGCGATTAGTGACCCGGTGATTGGCTCTTGGTCGGATGGTTTTCGGCATCGCTGGGGACGCCGGCATCCGTTCATGTATGCCGGCGCCGTGCCGTTTGCGCTGTGCTTTTATTTGTTGTTTGCGCCGCCCGCGGGCCTGTCTGAGACCGAAGTCTTTGTTTGGCTGGTTGTGTTTTCGGTGCTTACGCGAACGACCCAATCAGTGTATTCCATCCCCCACACCTCGCTCACCGCTGAGCTCTCAACGGACTATCAGGAACGCACCCAGTTGTCGTCCTTGCGGTCCGTTTTGCAATCGGTGGGCATGCTGATGGTGTTCTTGATTGGCTTGCAGATCTTTTTTGAAGCCACGCCAGAATATCCGAATGGGCAATTGAACCCGGCGGCCTATCCCAACTTCGCGATCGTATTTGGACTCATCATTTTTATTGGGGTGATGCTCACGGCTTACGGCACCCACAGTCATATTCCCCACCTGCCCCAAGCAAGCCCGACGGCCGCCCGCTTTAGTTTTCGCAATGTGGTGCAGGAGGCAGGGCTTGCGTTTGGGTTGCGCTCGTTCCGATCGGTGGTGTCAACCGCGGTGTTGTTTGGCATGACCATGGGCATGGTCTCGGCGCTGTCGATCTATCTTGGGACGCTGTATTTTCAGTTCAGCTTGGCGCTAATCGGTTTGAGCTTTCCCGCCTCGGTGCTGGGGATGTTTTTAGGTGCCGGCTTGGCCACTCCTTTGGGTGAGTTCTTTCAGGAGAAGAAGACGCTCTTGATGGGCGGGCTGGTCTGGTATGCGTTGTGGAATACCATGCCGATCATGCTCAGCCTTGCGGGGCTCGCACCCGAGCCCGGGGACGCGTTATTGTTTTATCTGGTGATGGTCTGCAATGCAATTTGCAGCATGGGCATTGGCGTGCTGACGGTCATGATTGGCTCCATGATCGCGGACATCACCGATCAGCACGAAGCGATGCATGGTAATCGTAGTGAAGGGATTTATTTTGCAGCCTCCTCGTTTGCCTCGAAAGCCATTGGCGGCTTTGGCGTTGTGATCTCTGGGGTCGTGATCGATTTGGCGGGTATTCAACGCAGTGCAACCATTGAAACCGTTGATCCCGAGTCGCTGACGACCTTGGCGCTGGCCATGGGGCCGGGGGTTTTGGTGATGATTGGGTGCACGGTGTTGGCAGCAAGTTTTTATGATCTATCCCGCGAGCAACACCGGCAGATTCGGGCCTCGATTGCTGGCGCAAAGGGCGCACAAGGCGCATAAGGCCTGGAATGAGAGGCTCGCGGGCGGCAAAGCGGTTGCACGCAATCGATGTTCATCCCCCTTGGGTTAACTGTTTTGCGGACGGCATTTGGCATCACAGCGTTTAAGAGCCGTTTTATGGGCGCGTTTTTATGAGGGCGTTGTTTTAAGACGCCGCCGAACAGTGCCATAACTTTAAATCGGGGTTTTATTGCCGGCCTTGGCAAAGGCTCGCGTGGAAACGCGCGTAACGAGCAGATTGTGAGGTCGGGTGACGATTAAACCTGCCGTAAAACTCGCAAGAAGCCATCGCCATACTTTTCCAGTTTGCGTTCGCCCACGCCAGGCAAATCGCCAAATTCATCAAGCGACGTGGGCATCTGCTCCGCCATGGCCTGCAGGGTACTGTCATGGAAAATGACATAAGGCGGAACACCTTGCTCCTCGGCCAATTCCCGGCGGTGGGCGCGCAGGGCTTCCCAGACCACCACGTCGATATCCTCGGGTAGCGGCGCCTTGCTGAGTTTCTTGCCGGTTTTTTGGACGGGGTCCTTTCTGAACTGGATGACATCCTCGCCTTTCAGCAAGGGCCGGCATTTTTCAGTCAACGCGAGTCCACCGAAGCGCTCGGGGTCCGCCACGGCGTGCCCGGCGGCGACCAACTGCCGAAAAACCGATTGCCAGGCTTGCGCGGACAGTTCTTGGCCAATGCCATACAGCGGGAGTTGGTCATGATTGAACTGTTTGATTTTGTCCGAGGCTTTGCCGAGTAACACGTCCACCAGGTGGCTAACGCCAAAGCGTTGGTCGGTTCGGTAAATCACACTCAGCGCTTTTTGGGCGGCTTCGGTGCCATCCCAGGTTTCAACAGGATTCAGGCAGGTGTCGCAATTGCTGCAGTGCTCGGGCGAGGCCTCGTCAAAATAGGCGAGCAGCGCATGGCGCCGACAGGTCGTGAGCTCGCAAAAGCCGAGCATCGCGTTCAATTTAATCTGCTCAACGCGCTTATGCTGCTCATCCCCTTGAGCGCTGTCCAGCATCTGGCGCAGTTTGGTGACATCTTGAAAACCGTACACCATCCAGGCATTGGCGGCTTGGCCGTCACGGCCCGCGCGGCCGGTTTCCTGATAGTAGGCCTCGACGCTGCCGGGCATTTCGTAGTGGCAGACGAAGCGGATGTCGGAGCGGTCGATGCCCATACCAAAGGCGATGGTTGCGACGATAATGATCTGTTCGTCGCGCAAAAACCGCCGTTGGTTGTGTTGCCTAACGCTGGCGCTCAAACCTGCATGGTAGGGCAGCGCGTTGAAACCTTGCTGGCAAAGCCAGTCAGCGGTTGCCTCGACTTTTTTACGCGATAGGCAATAGACAATGCCGGCATCGTCGGCATGATGCTGGCGGATAAAGTTCAATAACTGCTGGCGGGGATTGTGCTTTTCGGTGATTCGGTATTGGATGTTGGGCCGGTCAAAGCCAACGACAAATTCCTTGGCGGTGTTCAGCGCGAGATTTTTCACAATCTCCTCACGGGTTCGGGCGTCGGCCGTTGCGGTGAGCGCAATCCTTGGGACCGACGGAAACTCTTCGTGCAGCAGGTTGAGTGCCAGGTAGTCGACCCGGAAATCGTGCCCCCATTGGGAAACACAATGGGCCTCGTCGATGGCAAACAGGCTAATGGCGCAGCTTTTGAGTAACGCAAGCGTTCGGGGCTGGGTCAGCCGTTCGGGGGCGACATACAGTAGATCAAGCTCGCCGCGACGAAGGCTCGCTTCGATGTCGTAGATTTCATTCGGGGTGAGGGTTGAATTTAAAAAGCTGGCCTTGATGCCCAGCTGTTTCAGCGCCGCCACCTGATCTTGCATCAGCGCGATCAAGGGGGAGACCACGATCCCGCAGCCGGGGCGAATCATCGCGGGGATCTGATAGCACAAGGATTTTCCGCCGCCGGTGGACATCAGTAGGAGCGCATCGCCACCCCGAACAACGGTGTCGATCACCTCAGCTTGGGGCGCTCTGAACGATTCGTAGCCAAAGGTTTCTTGTAACAGGGTGAGGGCTTGTTGCATGCGGCGAGTTTATCTGAGGCCTTGGGCGGATAGAACGCCTAAGCGCGCTTTTCTTCAAAAATTTCTAGTGATCGTCTCAAATGGTCAAATGATCAAGGGCTCAGCCTTTGTTGAATGGGTTGTTCGGATGATTGATAGATGTCGTGTGACTGCGATCAAAAATGGCCTATCAGGTTTTTGGCGCCGAGCCGTGTCTCAACGCCGAGTGGTTGCGCGGTGATGGCCGCGGGTCGGTCCTGGCAAGGCCCGTCCTAAAAAGGCCGCCCGTCGAGGCTTGTGCAAAGACGGTTGATTCGTACTATGGTTTCAATATGCTGGACGGCATTCAAATTTTTTTAAGGATTTATTGATGGATTTACAACTCGCGGGCAAAAAGGCGCTGATCTCGGCGGGACACAAGGGCATTGGACTGTTTATCGCAACGCGGCTCCTGGAGGAAGGGGTTGATGTGAGTATTTGTTGTCGGCAGCAGGCCGATCTTGATGCCGCGCTCGCTGGGTTGTCGCAATTAGGTCATGTCACAGGACAAGTCTGCGATATGTCTCAGCCGGATGCCATTGCGGCCTGGGTCGAGCAAGCCGGCGAGTTGATGGGGGGCATCGATATCTGCATCGGCAATGCCAGTGCGAGTGGTCAGCGCGGCGAAGGCCCCGATCCCTGGCGCGCCAGTTTCGAGGTCGATATTTTAGGGTCTGCGATGTTTTATGAAGCGGCGAAGCCGTTTCTGATTCAATCGGCTGCCGCGGCCATTGTGCAGATCGCAACAATTACGGCCATCGAGCATCACGACGTGCCGATCAGTCCGAGTTATGGCGCCAGCAAGGCGGCGACCATTAATCTGATTGCACAACTCGCTCAACGCTGGGGACCGGAAGGCATCCGGGCGAATACGGTTTCTCCCGGCCCTATTTTGATCGCTGCGGGGCAGTGGGACATGATTCGGGATCGCATGCCAGCGCTCTACGAAAAAGATCGTTTGCAGCATCCGCTGCAACGGATGGGCACGGGCGACGAAATTGCGGATGTCGTGGCGTTTTTATCCTCACCCAGGGCGAGTTGGGTCAATGGCGCCAATGTGGTGGTGGATGGTGGTTATACCAAGCAGGTGGGTTTTTAATAGCGGGTAGGGCGAACGCCGTGCTGAGCACCATTGCTGGCCTGACTCTGACTGCATCAAGCATCAAGCCTTGAGCATGGCTTGGGCGGCAGAGCACGGCGGGTCTCGGTGATCGATTAGTTTGCTTTATGGCACGAGCTTGGCGTTGTGAGCGGCCTGAGCATTGTGCAACCACCTGCGATGAATAGTTGAACGAACGCGAGAGGATGATGACGAGACCATTGGGCATGCTGGAGGCTACTGTCACGGGGCCGGCTTTGATTCGCGCCGGCCTAAAACGGCTTTGGCACCCGAGCCTGCGTTGGCTGGTGCTCGTGCCTTTGGTGATCAATCTTGCGGTGTATGCTGTTTTGATTGGTGTTGCGGTGCAGTGGGTCAGCGGTTGGCTCGATAGCCTCATGGGCACCGTGCCGGACTGGTTGCAGGCCGTGGTTTGGCTGATTTGGCTTTTGTTTGCCGTGATGGCGATGGTCGTCACGGCGTTTACCTTCAACCTGCTGGCGAACCTGTTGGGGTCGCCATTTTACGGCTTGATTGCTGAACGGGTGCTGGCGCAGGAGCGCGGCGGCTCAGCAGACCTGGCAACGGTCTCGATGGGGCAAGTGGCTTGGCAGAGTTTTTTGCGACAATTGCAGTTGCTGCGTTATTTGCTGCCGCGATCTTTGGGTGTTGCGTTCATCACCCTCCTGCTCAGTTTTATACCGGTTGTGAACTTGCTCGCGCCGGTGGTCGCTGGGCTTTGGGCCGCTTGGTCTTTAGCGCTGCAATATCTGGATTATCCAGCGGATAGTGATCAGGTGTCCTTTGCGGCGCTCAGGCAACACTTGGGCGCCAACCGTTGGCAATCGTTGAGTTTTGGCTTCTCGGCGCTGCTGGCGTCCTCAGTGCCGATTGTGAATTTGTTTCTACTGCCCGCGACCGTGGTCGGTGGAACGCTGCTCTGGTGCCGGCAGCGTCAAGGCGTTGAGCGCTAAAGCGGGATCTGTCGCATAAAGATTGTGTGAATCAAACTCAGGCCGACAGCCTCGGTTTTTCACGCAGGTCATCGCGTCGCTAACTTTCAGGCTCGCAATCGTTCCCGCCCGGGCGGACTGTCACCGATTTGGTCGTGCCGCGCCCCTTTTAGGGCTTTCCGGGTTACTATTCTGCTCGGTTTCAATCAACACGGTTTAGGCTGCATCATGCGAGAAGATTTTTCCAATATCCTGGCTCGGGCCGCAGCGCGCAAGGGCGGGGAGCTGGCCCTAGCCCAGCTCATGCCCTATGTTGCGTCGCAGGAAGAGCTCGTTGATCTGCCGGACGACCGCTATTTGGCCATGATGACCAAGTGTATTAACCAAGCGGGCTTTAGCTGGAAGGTTATTGAAAATAAATGGCCGGAGTTTGAACAAGCCTTTTTTGGCTTCGATCCGCTGAAGTTGAGCTACTTGTCACCGGAGCAATGGGAGGCTTACGCCAGTGATCGCCGCGTGGTGCGCAATTGGCAAAAAATTAAGGCGCTTCAGGACAATGTTTTTTTTGTGCAGGATACGTTGGGAAGGCGGGCAGCGCGTCCCGTTTATCGCGCAGTGGCCGGTCACGGATCAGATCGGTTTGATGGCGCACCTTAAAAAGCAGGCGTCGCGGCTCGGCGGGCAAAGCGCTTTGTGGTTTTTACGTCGGGTCGGCAAAGACTGCTTTATCTTGTCGCAGGATGTGGTTACCGCGCTCAAGGCTTCAGGCTTGGATATCGCCGAGCAACCCACGAGTAAACGGGACCTGGTTGCGATTCAGAACCGGTTCAATGACTGGCACGAGGAGACCGGCATCCCGATGAGTTGCCTGTCTCGCATCGCAGCCTGTTCTATGGGCGACAATCATTTGAGCTAGCAGATTGGCCGGTTATGGGGGCGTGTCTGATCGGGCGGGCTCTCACGCCCTGCGCCCGGGCTACCGCTGCGTTACTGCTTATGCCGTGCGGCGAGGTCCAGGGGCGACCATCATTTGAGCTAATGGGCTGGTTTGTTATGGGCGCCTCGCGGGACGTGAGCGAGGCAGTCCGGACCTAACCCCAGTCTTTTCTGATCGAGCCATCGCCGGTGGTCGGCAGATGGGTGACTCACATTGAGTCCCAGCCCGTCGAACGATGATATGCTCGAGTAGTTAGAAATTGATTAAAAGAGGAACGTTGAGATGGCGCAATATATTGCAAATAAAGTGGCTACGGCCGGAGCCGATGCGGCCCTAGTGGATGAACGCGGCAGCACCACTTGGACGGACCTGAATACGCGGGTCAACCAGATCATTGCCGCCATGCGGGGCGCAGGCATCGAGTCGGGCGATACCATTGCGGTTTTCTCGGGAAACTGCCGAGAATACTTAGAAATTATGGCGGCGGCCGCCCATTGCGGCGTGATCTACGTGCCGGTGAACTGGCATTTCACGACCGATGAACTGCAGTACGTGGTGGATGATGCGGGCTGTAAAATGCTGTTTGCTGAAGGGCAGTTTCATGAGGTCACGAGCGCCGTTAAGGGCAGTAATGGTCAATCCCTCACGCGAATTGGGATCCGGATGACGCCTGCGCAAACAGCCGCTGACGGATTTACCGATTACGAACACTTCTTGGCGGCGCAACCGTCTGATGAGCCCGAGGCCCAAACCCTGGGCGGACCCATGTTCTACACGTCCGGCACGACTGGTCGGCCAAAGGGCGTTCGCTCAAGTGCCTCAAAAGCGGTGATGCCGGTTGAAATGCTGGAGCTGATGGGCGGCAGCATGGCGCAAATGCTCGGAATCCCCAATACCGGGCGCACCTTTGTTTGCGGGCCGCTGTATCATTCCGCGCAGTGGGCTTTTTCGTTTTTAGTCTTGATGACGGGCAGTCAAATTGTGACGCGGCATCGCTTTGATGCCGCAGAATCGCTAGCCTTAATCGATGCCCACCAGATCACCAACGTGCACTTAGTCCCAACCCAATTCAGTCGCTTTTTGAAACTGGATGAGGCGGTTAAGGAACGCTTTAAGGGTCAGTCCTTACAGGTGGTTTGGCATGGCGCAGCCCCTTGTCCGCCCATGGTGAAGCGCCAGATGATCGACTGGTGGGGGCCGGTGATCAATGAATATTATGGCTCAACCGAAGGCTCGATTGTCACCACTGCGACGTCTGAGGAATGGTTGTCCCGGCCCGGGACGGTCGGTAAGCAGTCGGCCATGGTCGACATCACCATTGTGGATGAAAACGGCGTCGTGCTGCCTGCCGGTGAATCCGGTGATATCTATGTGCGCAATCTGATGGGTTCAGATTTTGAATACCACAACGAACCCGAGAAAACCGAAGCCGTGCACTTAAAGCCGGGGGTCTTCACGTTTGGCGATGTCGGTTATTTCGATGAAGACGGGTATCTGTATTTGAGCGACCGCAAGATCGACATGATTATCTCGGGCGGGGTCAACATCTATCCTGCAGAAATTGAAGGGGTGCTGGCGAACCACGCCTCGGTGCTGGATGTTGCGGTCTTCGGCATCCCCAACGAGGAGTTTGGTGAAGAAGTGAAAGCCGCGGTGGAGCTGGTGCCGGGTGTGATTGGCGATGCTGGGCTGGCGGAAACGCTCGCGGCTTACTGCCGGGAAAATTTAGCGGGCTACAAAACCCCTAGAACCTTTGATTTTGTGCAGGACATGCCGCGCCATGAAACGGGCAAATTGTACAAGCGAAAATTACGGGACCCTTACTGGGAAGGCACTGGGCGTCTGATTTAATCGGCCACCGGGATGCGTTCGTTTTAGCCGGCGAAGCGGGATTGCGTCTTTTGACGTGACCGGTTTTGAAGGGATTGGCTTTTAAAGTGCCTGCCGCTTAAAGCGGGCGCGATTCAGGGCAAGGATTTCGGTTCCGTGGCCTTGGTTTTAATTCAGCGTTACGGCGCAGGTTGTGCCGAATGCTTTTAGGATGTCGTGCAACACGGGATTGTGCAAACAGGCCATCTTCGCGGCTTGGCGAACCGGGTAAGGTGTTTTGACTTGACTTGACTGACTTGAGGGGCTTGCTGATTGCCGTCGTAAATCGTGCAGAAAACGCCGCGCCACTGGATCAGGTTACCCCGTCATGTTGATGCGTATGCGTATGCGTATGGGTGCGGGTGCGGGGGTCTTGGTGTTACGCATCCTCACCGCGCAAATTGTGCTGGACCCCTTGCAGGAAATTCCGCAATACCTGGTCTTGGCAAACCCGATAGTGTTTATGATCGGGGCGTCTAAAAAAGGCGCTCAATTCATGCTTGCTGAATCGGAAGTCCACGAGTTTCATGAGATCTAAAACATCGCCGGCTTGTAAATCGAGGGCAATTTTTAACTTTTTAAGAATGATGTTGTTCGTGAGTCGTTCTTCAGGCTCTGGCTGAACCCCCTCACGCCGACCACGGCGGTCATTAATTAAACCGTTTAAGAAGGTCGCCAATTCAACGTCCAAGCAACTCTTGTGACTGTCATCTTCTTCGGGTTTTAACCAATCACAAACAACCTCCCGGGTGACGGTGAGCTCGGCCGCGGCAAAGAGCGCGATCATTTTGGTATCGCTAAAATCGAAGGCGTAGCGAATGCGTCGTAGGATGTCGTTGTTGGTCAAAGTAAGTCCTAAATGGGTTGATGCAGTGCAACGTTGTGGCGGCTCTCGCGCCGAAGGGTTGTAGCTTATAGATCGCTGCCGGGCAGGGGAAGGTCGCCTTCACTGGTTTTAAGGCGTCGGTCGCCTTTTGCTGATGACAGACTTGCCTTGGTGAAAACAGGGTTGTGTCATTTTTCTCGTTTGCACGAGCGTTGTGGACGCTTAGCGCCTAAAACGCTTCCAAATTGCCATCGACGTTCATCACCTGCCCGGTGACCCGTCTAGATTGGTTCGAGGCTAAAAAGCAGGCCATCTCGGCGATGTCTTCGGCATCGATAAAGGTCTTGAGCGAATTCGACTCGGTATACCGACTGCGAATGACGGCTTCCGTGACGCCTTTTTCTGTGGCTTCTGCTGCAATAACCCGGTCCATGCGATCGCCGGCAACACTGCCCGGGCAAATCACATTGGCCCGAATGCCCCAGGGGCCCAGTTCCATGGCGAGTGACCGGGTCAATCCGATGACAGCAGATTTTGAGGCGGCATAGGGCGTTCGCAAGGGATAACCGTGCCAGCCTGCGGTTGAGGCAATGTTAATGAGATTGCCGCGCTGTTGTTGTTTCATGATGGGCACGGCTTTTCGGGTAAACAAAAACATCGCGTCCAGGTTCACCGCCAAGCACTGACGCCAGTCAGCAAGGCGGATGTTTTCGATGGCCGCGGTTGGTCCCGCGATGCCCGCGCAGTTCACCAGAACATCAAGGCGACCCACTTGGTCTAGATGTGAATCCATCGTCTCGTTCACCGCCTGCTCATCTGCGACATCGATGCAGGTTGCGAGGTATTCAGGGCTGGCAGCGGTCACTCGGGCGAGCGCATCTTGGTCGTGATCGACCAGGTGAACCGACGCCCCGGTCTGCAGAAAGGCCTTGGCAATGGCCAGGCCAATACCCGAGCCGCCAGCGGTCACTAATACGGATTGGGTCATGGCGCAGCACTCGATCAGGAATTGAGCGGTCAGTATAATCCGGCTCGGCGTGGCTTTGTACTGCGTTGAGCCTCTTTAAGGCTCAACGCCGGTTCAGCCGCAGGCAACGTTTGCTGGAATGTCGATTTAGATTTAATTGATCTGACCTGACCTGACCTGACCTGACCTCGGCCCGGCCCGACGTGGCTTCAGGCAGCTGACGCTGGGTGCGCCTGAGTTTGGGGTCCTGGGTTCCGAATGAGGCTCAACCCGACGCGTGAATCCTTCTTAACGGCAATGCAGCGGCGACTCAACACCGGATCGCAGTGCGCCCAGCCGGCTTCAAGCGTTTTAAAGAAAGGTCGCGTTCGGTTTGCGGGCCAGCGGATCCTGGTAGGGCGCTTTGTGCGGCCTTAAGTGCAGCAGTCCGAAATTTTCGGCAAAGCGGGTGGTCGTTGCCCACAGGTGATCGCCAAACAAAAACGGCTCGAAAGGCTCGATCCCTGGCAGCGGTAAGGGCTCTATGCGGGCATTGGGCCGGGGCTCAAAAAAGAACGGAATCGAAAAACGCTCGCGATCAACGGGAATAACGCCGTGCTCGGTCGCTTTGATCTTGCCGCCGGTCCAGCGCTGCAGCAGGCCGCCAAAATTGACCGCCAGGCTGTCTTCTTCAGCCGGCACATCAATCCATTCATCAAGACTGTTTTTAGCCTGCAAACCAATTCCCCCCGATACCGGCGCGAGTAACGTGAGCAAGCCAGAATCAACATGCGCGCCGCGGGTCTGCTTCAGGGCATCGGATATCGGTAAATCATGGCGCGGGATATACCGCAGCAACCGCAGGGTCGAGATGCCATCTTCGAAAACGTCGGAAAAAATCGTCTCGGCAATACCAAGGCTCCTCGACAAAGAGGCCAACAGCTGTAGCCCGATGGTTTCCATCGCTAAAAAATAGGTGCAGGCCACCGCTTTGAAACCGGGTAAGTTGGCTTCATCAGGCAATGGCGTTGGTTGATAAAGCAAGTCATCGCTGTGATCGGGTAGGGCGCGCAATATGTCGGGCCCGATCTCATAACCCTCCCGGCTTAGCGTGGGCCCCGAGTGCAGGGGAAACCAGCCCCGATACAGGTTCGGGTTACTCGGCTCAAAATTATTCTTCCACAATGGGCGCTGCTTGGCCTCAGGCAGACTGAACAACCGAATAAGAGACGCTTTGGCCGTGTGATCGATCGCGCTTGGCGCCGGCATGCCGGTAATGGTTAGAAACCCGATCTCTTGGGCGGCAGCAAAGATTGCGGCATCGACTGCGGCGCGCGCTGGGAGGTCTTCGGCAAACAGCGGGGCGATATTGATCTGTGGAATTAAGGCGGTGGCCATGACCCTAAACCCCGGCTAGGCGTTTGTTGCGATCGAGTACGCGCAGGCGGGACTCGATCTCTTCTCGCTCGAGATAGCAGCCGCGGAACCAGCGCGCGCCTTCGCTTGGGTCAAAACCATCGCGGCCATGGAATACCCGGCGATTATCGAAGCCCACAAGGTCACCCGGCGCCAGACGGAACCGGATTTGGAAGTCGGTATGATCAGCGTAATGATGCAACAGGGACGTTGCCTCATGAAAGCGTTTGATGGTGGTGATATCGCCGGTCATCGGCGCTCGCAACCAATAGGTGAACCGCACGGTCGTCAGATTGCCTCGATAATCGGTTTCAAAGATCGGAACTTCATAGCGATACTCGGAGTCTTTGTCTTTGTTGACGAACATGACGGGGTGATCCGTTAAAAAGGCATATTGCTCTGGGTGGTCTTGTCGAATTCGTTCGGCGATGGCAAAGCCGTCGGATAAAATGCTGGCGCCTTGGCGCACCTCATTGGCCATGCAGAAAAAGAACTGGATCCCGGGTTGATACTCACGGGTTGCAAGGTCTGTATGCGCGCGCAGGGGTTGGGCTGTGTAGGCGTTGGAGTTGGTGTCCGCTTTATTTTCAACATCATAGAGCCGGCCGAAGTTCGTGGCTCGGATGGGGCCAATCCGATCGATCACCGTTTCAAGGGTGCCCGGTGCGACCGGAAGTTGCTCGATCAAGCCCACGCCATACGCCCGCATGGCGCCAAGCCAGCCTTCAAAAACCGCATTATCGGCAATGTTGCGGCCATCAAACCGGGGTGGGACGGACCCATCCTTTGCGCTCCAGAGAACCCGGTCAGGCAAGGTGTACTGCGGGGTCGGATTCTGCGGGCAGTGGGTGCGCAGCCAGCCCGGATGGTAGCTGCTGGTTAAACCCTCGGATTCAAAGGTCACCTGAATCATGCCGTCCGCTGCAATGCTGGCCGCGGAAAGCGACACGTTATTGGGTAGGTCGATGACCGCGAGGTTTTGCTCGCGGGTCTGATGATTAAAGGTAACGGGGTCGAGGCTGTATTCTCGTAGCCAAAGCAATGGAAACGTGCTCTCGGCGCCGTCATCCCAGGTGACAACCAGCGCGTCGGCGGTAATCTGTAATGCGGTCGGCAGGTGCACAATGGGGTAGTGATCAAAATCCGGTACAACTGGGGTCATCAGGGGCTCCTCAAATCATTAATCACCGTGACGCGATGCATCTTTCGATATTCTGGCAGATAGTCGGCAATCGCATAATGTTGCGTGACGCGATTATCCCACAAGGCGAGCGAATTGGGGCGCCAACGGTAGCGCACCTGAAACTCAGGTTGGTTGGCATGATCATAAAGATAGCGCAGCAGGCGATCACTTTCCGACTTTTTGAAACCGACGATATGCTGGGTAAACGAGGGGTTCACGTACAGAAATTCTCGATGCGTGACGGGATGGGTTTGGACGATTCGGTGAACGGCTGAACCCGTATCGAAGAGCCCTTGGTTCACCGCCTTGACGTCCATCGTGTCGGTTAAAAAGTCGTTTCGAAAGGTGCCAATATCATGAATGGCCGATTGGCCTCGCAACAAGGCCTTGAGGTCATCGGGTAAGGCGTCAAAGACCGCATACAGATTGCTCCACAGGGTATCGCCGCCGGTCTGGGGCACCTGTTTGGCATAGAGAATCGACATAAACGGCGGGTTCGGCCGAAAGGTCAGGTCGGTATGCCAGTCATTGGTATCGGGCGGGCGGTCACCGTCGTTTTCGAGCTCGACAATTTCCGGGCAGCCTTCCAGGGTTTGGTAGACCGGGTGCGGCACATCCAGACCGCCAAATTGCAATGCAAAGTCAACCTGTTCTGCCGGTGTGAGGTGTTGATCTTCGATAAAGATTACAAGGTGCGCGATCAGGGCCTCGTAGACGTGCTCGATCGCGGCCTGTTTTTGCGCGCCGCCAGCGCGGAGCGCCTCGGCAAGGTCCAGTTTCAACGTTGCCCCAATGACGGGGGTGTTGCGCTCGAGGTTCAGGTTCATGGTGCGGTCTGCGCGATTGACGCCGAGGCGGGAGGCTCCGCACAGATTGCCCGCGGAGGGTTCGCAGCAAACCCGTTCCAGATCTCGAGTCTTTTTGCTGGCGCAGCGCTGCGGCCACCAGGGCGAATGCTAGAATGCCAAGGCGCTGGGTTGTCTTGTTTGGTCCAGGCGGAAACCGTCCTCAGATAACCTGCAGCGGGGGTTATTGCTTCAACCATGGCGTTAGCTCGGGTTGCCATGATTGTG
>CAJJAX010000044.1 GCA_905182155.1 uncultured Pseudomonadales bacterium | reverse complement strand
ATCCACTTTGGCGATAACCGGTTGCTTGCTGGGTTTCGCCTCGAGGGCGCCGTAGAGTTCGCTGGTATAGCGGGCCAATTTGGTCATGTTGACCGGAGGGCCTGAGCTGGCCAACCAGTCCAGCGGCATGCCAGTTGTGCCGCTGTGAGTTCTTTACGCTCGAGCAACAACCACATCCGACCAACCCATCTTGGCGAAATGATAGGCCACGGAACAACCAATGACCCCACCACCGACAATGGCGACCCGCGCCTGCCTGGGCAGGCTGCCGCTGGCCTTCTGATCAACCGTTTCAGTTCCCGGTGAGGTTGCCATAATGATCAGGCTCTTTGTCGCACGTTACTGGGATCCCAAACGGGTTCAGCCAGGACGGTGGCCGGGTAGCGCGCGCCCATATTTCACCTCGAACGCAGTACCGGGCAGGCTACTGGCAAGTTCCACATAGCCAAAGCCCAGACTTTGCGCGGTTCTGTGGCCATAGCCCGCCAGAGGTGGTCACGCCGATGCAGCGCTCACCGTGATAGATTGGTTCACCGCCGCGAACGTCCGAATCCGTGGCCGCAACCGTGAAATATACTAATTGGATCGACCGGCCGGCATCGCGTTGCGCAAGCGTTGCTGCTCGGCCATTAAAATCCTGCTTTTTATCAAAGCGGATGAAGCGTTCCATATCGGCATCCAGCAAGGTCACTTCGTTGGTGAGTTCCGCGCCCCAGCCGCGATAGGCTTTTTCGATCCGCAGGCTGTTAACGGCGTACAGACCAAAATTGGCGACCCCATAGGCTTTACCGGCTTGCCAGAGCGCGTCATAGAGGGTTTTTAGCTGCGCGATCGGAGCGTGCAGTTCCCAGCCGAGTTCCCCCACATAATTCACCCGCAGAGCCCGCAGCGTTATGCCTGCTACAGTAATTTCCTGACCGGTAAACTAGCGAAACCCATCATTGCTAAAGTCGGCGTCACTGCACTGCGCCAACAGGTCCGCGCCCGCGGGCCCGCAACAACCAGCAAGCCCCAATCATCGGTGACATTCTGATCGAAACCTGCTCACCTGCGTGCAGGGCTTGCGTTAAATGATCCAGGTCGCGGGTTTCGGCGCTCGCGGCGGACAGCGCATAGTAGTGATCATCGGCTATTCGGGTAATGGTCATTTCACCTTTGATTCGGCCTTGATCCGACAGAACGTGGGTTAGGGTGATGCGCCTTGCTTTAATGGAATGCGGTTAGCGCAAAGACGATTGAGGTAGGTTCTCGCATCCGGGCCTTGGACCTCGTATTTTGCAACCCCGTGAAATCCATAATGCCGACGCGATCGCGAACGGCCAGGCACTCGTCGCGGACAACCTCGAAGACGTTGTTGCGGTGATAACTGTAATCTTCTTCTCGGCCATCGACTGAAAACCATTTAGGGCGTTCCCAACCGAAGGTTTGACTGTGGACAGCGCCTTGCGTGGTAAGGGTGTTGTACAAGGGGCTCGTGCGCTGACCTCGGCCCGCTGGCATTCTTCTGACGGGCGCGGTGTTACAAAGGTATTGCAGTAATCTTGGAAGACCGTTGATCGAAGATAGGGGTCATCGGCAAACACCCCAAAGCGGCGCGGATCAAGGCCCGTCATATAATATCCGAATCGCCATACAGCATCCATTGCGCCAGGTACTGCCGCAGCCCGCGCCTTGGGCAATACCGAATGAGGCGCCGCAACACAGCCAGAAATTTTTCAGGCCAGCGACCGGCCCGAGGAGTGGCGGTCATCGGGTGTATGCGAGATGGCGGCCGTTAAAAATTTGCTTGATGCCGGCATCGGCCAAAATGGCATTCGCTCGAAAGCGTGCCCCAGCCAAGGCATCAGACGGTCTAATCGTCGTAAAGAGCTCGCTTTCTGAGGCCCATTCGGGGGTGCCTTTTGGCGCCCAAGCCTCAACCGCGCCAGTATGCTCGTAAATACCGATCAGGCCTGAATTTGTTCTTGTCGAAAGTAGCCCGCGGTTAAGGAATCTCGCATCACAGGAATTTCTTGATCGCGCGCCACAAAGGCCTGGATCGGATCGGTAATTAAGTAGTGGTGCTCCATGTTAATGATGGGGACATCGGCGCTCACCATTTGCGCAACCTGACGGGCATAACAGCCGGCTGCATTGACGACGGTTTCGGCAATGACCGTGCCTTTTTCGTGACCACTTCCCAGTCACCAGAGGGTTTGGCATTGATGGCGATCACCCGGTTATAGCGTTCAATTTTGGCGCCCATTGGGTGGCGCCTTTCGCCATGGCGTTGCAGAGCCCGGAGGGAACCGCGTGACCATCCTCTGGCGTCCAGGCCGCGGCGATCACGCCATCGGTGACCAAAAACGGATTGAGTTGTTTGATTTCATCAACGCCAATGATTTCCATTGGGAAGCCCGCGTTGGCCCCAAAACCGCGCACATATCGAAACCAGTCAAGGTCGCTTGGCTGCGGGCAAGTCGCAAGCTGCCGGGTGCATGCCAGCTCACATACTGCCGGTTTTTGCTTCGAGCGTGGGGTAGAGCTGATTCCCCGTAGGCATTGATTTTGGCAAGGTTATAATCGCCTACAAAGTTCGGGCATTGACCCGCGGCATGCCAGGTTGAGCCTGAGGTGAGCTCACCTTTTTCGATCAAGAGGACATCGCTGCAGCCATCTTCGGCGAGGTGGTAGAGTAACCCCGCGCCCATGATGCCGCCGCCAACGGATCACGATTTTTGCATGACTTTGCATAGTAGCTCCCAGCGTGCCGCATCCATTTGGCGGTAAGGTTGACATCACGCAAACCCGCGATAGGCGAAAAATACTACCCAATTAGACTGGAAGCAATAAAAGTTGTCACGGACGTTAAATTTTTTGCAGCGTCGATTTCAGCACCTATTTTGGGCGCCGCGCTCGGTCAATAAACCGGTGTGTATTGGCCCTGTTTTAGCCCACGCAACGCGCAGGAATCTGACGGGGTTTCAAAGAATCGAATGCACCCAAAACAGCTAGCGGTTCCTTAAAAGATGAAATTGTGAAATAGTGCGGCCTCTTATCTACGACCAACCGTGAGGCGTTATGACCGAATTCACCTACCCGGGCCTTGTCACGGGATTGTCGCTTTTAGTGTATTACTACACCCTGTATCAATCTGGGATGGCCCGAGGCCGGTTTGGGGTGCAGGCGCCGTCGCATGATGGCCCCGAGGACTATCAGCGTTACGTTCGGGCACACCTGAATACGCTCGAGCATTTGGTGTTGTTTGTACCATCACTTTGGCTGTTCGCGCTGGCGGTCGACCCGCTCTGGCAGCCGGTATTGGCCTGTTTTGGCCGATCGGCCGACTCCTGTATGCGCTGGGCTATTACCAGGCCGCTGAAAAAGAACGCTAGGGCTGATCATCAGTATGCCGCCCATTTATATTTTCGTTTTGGGTCGATCATTGGGTTTTGCTTGGATCTTTACAACAGGTAAAGCCGTCGTTGTGAGGCCGCGGCGATCGACGGCTTAAAACGAATGGTTAGAAAATAGGCCACAAATCTGGACTCGCTCAAGGTCAGCAGATTGGCGTTGCAAAGGCCGGGCAGGCAGTCCCATCGCAGCCTTCGGTCTTTGGTTTCCGAACGTCGTGATGGTCGCGGACAAACAGTCCGGTGCTTGACGCATCACTTGACTGTCTGACTCTGGCGCGCCAAAGCCTCTGGCTAGACCGACAATCCGTTTGTGCAGACGCCTTGCCGCGCCATGTGGCGTATCCCGCCGTTTAAGGCGCTTGGGCCGCTAAGTTATGCCAACCGAACTTTAAGTCTGGTCTTGCTTGCCCTCAGAGTCGTCGATGGTCCTTGCTCTAAAGCGATTGTAAAAACTTGATGATGGCCGCATTGGTTTTAGCAGGCGCTTCTTGTTGAATCCAATGGCCCATGCCGTCAATAGGGTGATGTCGCCCAACTGCTGCATGACCGGCGACATCATGGCCTGCAATGCGGCGGTATCGGCGCCTGAATGACAACATCCTGCGCGCCAGAGACGAAGGCCGACGGCATGGCGATGACGGGGTCCAAGCTTTCAGTGATGGTCCAATTGCTGTCGAAATTCCGGTAGTAGTTGACCCCACCCCGAAATCCGCTGCCCTTAATTCGTTTACGAAGTAGGCGAGGTCGCCGTCGGACAGCCAAGCCGGTTGCTCTAATACTTCACCCAACCGGTCGATCCAGCCTCCGGCGCTTCGTTTTGGGTGGTAATCAGCGCCGGTGCTCGTGGAGAATCTGGGGAAGCGTAGAGCCTTGATAAAATGCCCTTGGGATCTTGGTCGTACTCCGCTTCGGCAACGCCCAGGTTATTGTCGTCCAGTTCATTGTGGTAGAGGATGTAAAAGAAATTATCACCAAAGGCGGCTTTGAAGCTGTCAAGGGGCGCCTGTTTTGCGCGTCCGCCATAGGGCACGCTCATCCCCATAACCCATTGATCGATCAGGATGCAGTAGGGCGGTATACCAAACCACCATCGAGCCCCAGTCATGACCAACCAAGATCGCCGTCTCCTCACCCAATGCATCCAGAATACCAACCAAATCTCCGGCAACATGTATGATGTCGTAGTCATCGACATCAACGGGCTTGTCAGACTCGCCATAACCGCGCATGTCCGGTGCCACCACGTGATAACCCGCATCAGCCAACATGGTGATCTGATGCCTCCACGAATACCAAGACTCAGGCCAGCCATGGATCAACAGCACACCAACGGGCCCTCACCGGCATGGGCTAAACGCATGCTGATGCCGTTGCTGTCGATTTGGGTAAAGTTAATGTCGGTCATGAGGGGTCCTTGATCTATTTTGACTTAAGCCTAACAAAGGCTTGCTGAGAATAATATCAACGGGGCTTGGGCGCGTTCTCCTCGCGCGGCGGGTAGAGCCTTTCGTTGAGGCGCCCAAAACGGCTGGTTTGTGGGCATCACTTAGCTTTCTGTAGACGGGCTTTGGCGACAGCAAGGAATTCGATTGGTGATTGATCAAGGAGACCCCGGTGCTAAGATAATGGGATGAATTTTCTGTCGATCATATTGCTCGGTCTTGCATTGAGTTTGATGCCTGCCGCGAGCCGATCAGAGTCCGTCTCCGTTTCCTTGGATTATTGATGGTGATGGCCAGGCGACAGCCCTCACGGATGGCCTGTTAATCATTCGGTACCTCTTTGGTTTAGTGGAACGGCCTTGGTTGCCGGCGCGCTTGGCAGCGATGCGACGGTGACCTCCGCAGCCGCAATCGTTGCGCATTTGGATACGCATAAAGCAGCATTTGATATCGATGGTGACGGATCAACACTCCCTCTCACCGATGGCCTGCTGATTATTCGATATTTGTTCGGGTTTCAAGGATCAGCGCTCGTGGCTGGCGCGCTTGGGGATTCGGCCGTGCGGACGGACGCGACTGCGCTTATTGATCTTCTCGATGCGCTGCAGCCAGAAACCTCGGGCGGAACGGCCTCTGGCTCGGGAGAAATCCAAAGGTCAGTGCAGAAGACTATTTCAAGTCGTCGGTCTCTGACGTCTTACTGGCGAATTGCCTGAGTTGTCATAACCCAAACGGGATCGCCAAAGGCACGCGCTTGGTGTACGTTGATGAGGCCGGGTCACAGCAAAACTACGAAACGTTGCGGGGTTTTATCGCGCAAGGTAATGGCGCACTGCTGCTCGACAAAATCCGAGGCATAAGTCATGGTGGCAACGCTGTGTTTACCCAGAGCGCGCCGGAATATGAGATCTTTAGATCGTTTGTCGAGCGGGTTGAGGTAGAAGCGGGTTTGTCCGGTAGTACGGTTAAAACGCCGATTGCAACAGACGGGTTTTTCAAGGGCACCCGGCTCACAAGCAGTGCTGAGACCTTGCGGCGCGCAGCCATTTTGATGCTGGGCCGTAATCCAACCGAGAATGAGTATGCTCAGGTTACAGAGGACGACGAGGCGGCGTTAAAGGTGGCTTTACGGGAACTGACCCAGGACCCCGGGTTTCACGACTTCCTGGCTCGCAGTGCTAATGACCGATTGCTAACGGATGCATTTCTTGAGGGCAAGCCATTGATCAATCACAGCTCGAGGGACCTGGCTTTTATCCAATGGGGAACCAAGCCTATATTGCCGAGCAGGCCAAGGCCGGTGAGCGATTTTTTGATTGGCCGAAGTACCGCCATTGGCAATGGGGCTTGGCGCGTTCAGCCGTTGAGTTAATTGCTATATCGTTGAGAACGACCGCAACTACCAAGAGGTGGTGACGGCAGATTATATGATGATGAATTACGCGGTGAATGTGAATTTTTAAATGGGGGCGCGGAATTCACCCCAGGTGATCCGGCGCAATTATCGTATTGTCAAAAGTATCCTGACGCGCCCTGTCTCGATCATCGGCAATTCAAGCCTGGGCAAAACCGAGGCCAAATTATTTTTGATGAGTTCCTTACCTCGGAAGACACCGAGTTCCAAACCAGTTTAGTCACTGGGCATTCAGATTTCATTGCGTACCCGCACGCGGGCGTCTTAAATACGCCTGCCTTTTTACACCGCTATCCCAGTACCGAGGACCAATCGAAATCGCGCGCGGGCGCGTTGGACTTCTATCACTTCTTAGGCGTTGATATCGAAAAGTCGGCCCCGCGCTCAACCGAGCCCGCCGCGTTATCAGATAGCGATAACCCCACGATGCGAAACCCTGCCTGTACGGTCTGCCATCAGATTCTCGACCCGGTTGCCGGGTCCTTTCAGTTGTATGGGGACAACGGGCTGTTGAATGAGTCCTGGGGCGGAAAAGACGCTTTGCCGGCCAACTATAAGCAGGGTCTGCGAGATCGGTCAGTCGCGGTTTGTTGTTTCAGCCGATTTTGATATTGCGAATACAGACTTCGAGACCTTACCGGCCGTAACAACCGATTCGAAGCGGGGACCGCTTTTATTGAACTGAGCTTTATCAATGACTTTTATGACGAGGACACCAAGAGCGATCGAAACGCCAAATTTGAATCGCTTATCATTGACGGTCCCGAGGGCTTCGCGCTCACGATTGATTTTGAGAGCCCGGCGGAGGAAGCCTCTTTTTTCCAAGGTTGCCCGTGGGTTAACGAAGGCTCTTTGATGTTAGGTTGCAATGGCCGCATCACCATTCCCTTTACAGTCAGCATTGCAGGGGAATACAGCTTTCAACTGACGGCAGCCGGTGACCAAGCCGGAGACGAACCGGTTAAGGTTCTGCTCATTGTTGACCGCGAGCGCGGCTATGAAGATGGCGACACTTGGTATCGCGACATGCGCAAACCGGGTTTTATGACCGATGAGGCGCCGGCTGGGGTGTCATCGCTGCAGTGGTTGGGGCAGCAGATTGCCGAAGACGCATGGTTTGCCAGCGCGGCAGTACAATTCTGGTGGCCAGCTGTGATGGGCAGCGAGGTGGCGCACGCCCCGGAGGTGACAACGGACGTTGACTTTGAAACGCGCCTGGCGGTTTTTGAAGCGCAAAAAGACTTTATCGACGGGCTTGCCAGCAACTTTAAGGTTGGGCTGAACTCGGCGGTGCTTACAAACGGCCGCGAACTGATTATTGAGCTGTTGGCCAGCCCTTGGTTTCGCGTCAACGGCGCCGATGGCAACCAAAACCCGCAACTGGCCGAGGTTGGCACCCGGCGGCTTTTAACGCCTGAGGAGCTTGATCTCAAGTTTTATCATCTGGCCGGTTATTACTGGGGCTGGAGTCCCGATGATTTTTCAGAATATGATTACCATGCGCGGGCAACCAAGCTCAGCCGCGAGTACAAAGTGCTTTATGGCGGCATTGATTCCCGTAACGTGACCCAACGCGCGCCGTCGACGACGGCAATGATGTTCAATATTGCAGAGAAGATGGCGTTGGGACACGGCCTGCGAGCTGGTGGCCCGAGAGTTTTGAGGAAGGGCCTGAAAAAAGGCGTTTGTTTTCAGAAGTCGAGATAGGCGATAGTCCGATGAACCGTTCGGCCGCGACTGGGGAGTTTTCGGTGCCCAATAGCGATTTTGATCGAACCTATGATCTAGCGGCGTCCCTGATTCAAGGCAAGCATACGATCAGTATCAGCTTCTTAAACGATTGGGGGGACGCAGACGGTGATCGAAATGCAAGAATTGATCGCATTGAAGTGATTGCGCCCGATGGCAGTCGGTCCGTCTTTGAGGGGGAAGCGCTGCCGGCTGGCTCGACGGTCGAAGGGTGTGGCCACCAAACGGCAGACTATTATCAATTGAGCTGCAGCGGCTCGATCCAAATACCCTGGTCTGTGACCGTGACAGGCGACTATCTGATTAAAGTGGTCCGCCGCTGGCGAGCAATATGGCCCGGATCCGGTCAAAATTGGCTTGGCGCTGACCGCCGCGCTTCCCAACACGCCAAAATGAAAAGATCAAGCAACAGCTGCAAGCGCTGCACAAACAATTGCTCGGTGAAACGCTGGCCTTGGATGACCCAGAACTGGCGTACTCCTACGAGTTAGTTGAAGCGGCCTTTGCGTATCGATCAACGTTGGATAACGCGAATCTTAACCAGTGGCCCGCTCAGCAGTGCCGCACACCAAAACTGGCAGGCAATCCAATTTCGACACGTCAGATTCGACACGGATGAAGGGGGTTTGGATGACGTTGCTAACCTATTTCATGACGGACTTTCGGTTTCTGTATGAATAAGCGCAAGGGACACCGATGAAGCGGCGAACGCTACTGAAGGCAATGTCGAGCTTGGGCGTGATCCCGGCTTTGAGTTACCCCGTCGCTGTCCCGCGCCATTGTCGACGGCGGCCATGAGGGACCGCTCCTGCTGCAAATTCATGCTGAAGGGGGTTGGGATGTAACCAGCTATTGCGACCCCCAAGGTGAACCAGCCGGGCGAACGCCCCGATCACGACTTGGTCTGAAACGTTGGACCCGGTGGGCTATGGCGGCATCGAGTTTGCGCCCTTTGCCAACAATGCATGGCTCGCTAGAAAAATACCATCAGCAGATGCTGGTAATCAACGGCGTTGATCTGCAAACCAACTCGCACACCACGGGTGTTTTGCACAATTGGAGCGGGCGCAATGCCGCCGGTTATCCAGCCTTGACGGCGCTGACGATGCCGCGCATTATGCGCCGATCCGCGCCCATGGCCTATGTTAATTTTGGTGGGTTTGGGTCGACTGAAAATTTAATCAGCTACACCAAGCTACAAGGGGACCCAGGGGGGATCGCTGAAATTGTCGAACCCAACCTCCAAGGTCGACTGAGTGATAACCCAGATTATGAAGATGGACACCCAATATATTTTAGACAACCCGCAGAGCTGAGTCTTATCGAAGAACATCGTCAAGCCCGACTGCAAACGGTTGCAGGCCCGGGGTCAGCTCGCGCCGCGCGAAGCCGCCAATCTGCAGGCCTTCAGTGCGGCAACCCGAACGCGGGGCCCTTTAAAAGACTTCGCTGCTTATCTCCCCAAGGCCGAAGAGATCTTTGCAAGAGACGCGGTCACGCACAACAACCTGAAAGCCCAAGTTCAGGTCGCAAGCTCAGCCTTTGCCGCCGGCGTTGCCTGTGCCGCGGACGTTCATATGAACGGCTTTGATACGCACGACGACCATGATGCCTTACACAAACCGCTGGTCCAATTGTTGAATGAATCGATCGATTTAATCTGGACCTTGGCTGAAACGGCGGGGTACGCCGATCGATTAACGGTTGTGGTGGGCTCGGATTTCGCCAGAACCCCAGAATACAACTCTCAGCAGGGCAAAGATCATTGGCCGATTGGCTCGGTGATGGTGATGCAAAAGGCGCCCAGTTGGGGCAGTCGAACCGTCGGTTTAACCGATGCGGTTCAAAATGCGATTGCGATCGACCCGGTGAGCCTTCAGCTGCCCCAGGCAGAGGCGCCATCATTTATCCCAAAGATGTTCATCAGCAGTTGCGGCAGCTGCTGGGCCTAACCGATTCGCCGCTGGCCGCTCGCTTCCCGTTTAATAACGGTGCAGGATTTCAGTTTTTTGGCGATTTGTCTTAACCCAAGTGCTGGGCCTTAAGTCGGTTGGCATTGACTGCATCACTCGCAGAGCAATCTTAGTTCAAATAGGGCGCGCGTCCTCGCCGCTGCTTCGTATGGGGCAGGCCTCAGACTGCGCTGGAGGATCCCATCCTCCAACGTTTCACGCTCTAAAATGCAATCATAAAAGAGATCGCCCGCTATTAAGCGGTCGCAATTCAAAGGGCCACGAGCGCTCTTTTGGGGCACCTTTGACCGTCAGCTCGACCCTAGCGGCGGTAGACAGCGTCTGCTGCAATGTGGCAAGTTCTAAGTTGGCACTTCAAGGGCATGACCCTTTATGCCAGCCAACCCAAAACAGTCTCGGGAGTAACCCAATGAACTACGACACAATAATCACTGGCGGCACCATTGTTGATGGCACTGGCGCGGCGCCCTATCAAGGCGATGTGGCGATAAAAGACGGCAGGATTGCGAAGCTCGGCGACCTGGGTGAGCATTCCGCGGGAAAAACCATTGATGCAACCGGGCAAACGGTTACGCCGGGTTTTGTCGATTTGCACACCCACTTGGACGCGCAAGTGGGCTGGGACCCAGAGCTGACCTCGAGTTCTTATCACGGCGTGACCACCGCGCTGATCGGCAACTGTGGGGTTGGGTTTGCGCCGGTGGCTGAAAAGAACCGGCAATATATGGCAAAGCTCATGGAGTCGGTTGAAGACATTGCTGCCGAAGCCATTTTAGATGGCCTGCCGTGGAACTGGACGGATTATGGCGGTTACCTGGATTCGGTTCAGGCGTTGAAGCCCGCCCTGAATATCGTGGGTTTGGCCGGACACTCGGCGATTCGGTTTGAGGCCATGGGAGATGCTTCCATGGATAAAGATGTCCAGGCGGACGATCGCCAATTGGCAGAGATTGTTCGCATGGTCAAAGAGTCGGTCGAAGCCGGCGCCGTTGGCTTTTCAACCTCGCGATTTATTCCGCATACCGTGCCCGATGGCCGCTGTACGCCCGGCACCTGGGCAGATTTACGAGAGACCGGCGCGATTCAGCAAGCCGTGATCGAAGCCGGTGGCGTGGGCGGGTTGTTTCAATCCGCCAATGATTTTCAAACGCGCATGGACACCGAGCTCAAGATGTTCGAGCAGGGGGCTGACCTGGGTTGCCAGATTTTGTTTTCAGGCGGAACGGGATCAATTGGTGATGGTGGGGTGAGTCGCTGGCGTGACTTCTTTCATCAACATAATCAAGGCGGTAAGCGGGTTGCATCGCTGTGCCATACAAGACCCAGTGGCGCCTTTTTTGGGTTAGCGCAGTTGTCGCCCTTTACCAAAGATTCTGAGGCCTGGCGGTCACTCATGGCGCTGCCCACAGTCAGCGATCGGGTGGACGCCCTTCGCAACCAAAGCACGCGCGCGCAGCTGGTCAAAGATGGGATCGCGATTGGCCATTTATCTAAGATGGCGCCGATGCTGCATCCCTTTGGGATGGGTGAAACCCCGGATCTGGATTTTGACCGTAAGTCTTCGCTGCAACAGTTGGCGGATGCGGCGGGCTGCGACCCGGTTGAGATGTATATCGAACGGCTTTTGGCCTCTGAGGGTCGAGAGCTGTTTAACTATTGGGCTTTTGGCGGCGCGCTTGAAAACCAGTGGGCGTACATGCAGCTGGATCATGTCATTCCGATGTTGGGCGATGCCGGGGCGCATGTGGGGATCTTTACCGATACCGACTCGCCGACCGTCTTGTTGAGCGAATTAACGCGTAAGCAGAAGGTGTACACCTTGCCCGCGGCGATTCATAAAATCACCCAGCAATCGGCCGAGGTATTGGGTCTGAAAGATCGTGGGGTGTTAAAAGAGGGTTATCTCGCGGATATCAATGTGATCGATTACGACCGGTTGAGTACCCACCATCCCGAATACGTCAATGATTTCCCTCATGGCGGCGGACGATTTATTGTGAAGAGTTCCGGCTACACCGCGACCTTGGTTGCAGGTCAGGTTGTTGTTGAGAACTGTCAGCACAGCGGTAATCGTCCTGGCGAAGTGATTCGGGAATTTCAACGCGGTTAACGCCAGAATGCGGTGCGGGCCAGAAAAAGATGCAATGGTTATTTAAAGAGTGTCTTTTTTTGGCGTTTTTAAATCGGGCCCTTTTTTGGTTCCGTGCAGGAAAGCAGGTTGTAGCCAGTCATAACGTTGTGTCCCATCGGCAAGATGCACGCCGATTAAGGTAAAAATTTTAAAGCTTCAGGTTCAAAGCTTCAGGTTCAAAGCTTCAGGTTCAAAGCTTCAGGTTCAAGGCTTACGGCGCAGTAGCTGAAGTAAAAAGATTGCGGTAAAGCATGAAGGACAAAGCTTGCGCTGGAAAGCTTGCGCAGGAAGGCTTGCTGTAGATGGTTTGTAGGAGCGGAAGGTTGGCAGCGCAATATCAAGAAAGTCAGGTGCCGCCTCAAGACGGTAAAACAGTGTTCATAACCGGCGCTAATACGGGTATTGGCTTCGATACGGCGCGGGTGCTGGCGGAAAAAGGCGCGCGGGTACTGCTGGGCTGTCGGGATGGGCCGCGCGCAAAGGCTGCGATGGCGGCCATTCGGCAACGGGCCCCAAAGGCCAATCTTAAATGGATCGAACTCGATCTAACGTCATTGGCGTCTGTGCAATCTGCGTCCGAGCAGGTGCTCGCAGAGGGTCATTTAGACTTGCTGATCAATAATGCCGGCGTGATGGTGCCGCCAAAAACGCTCACCCAGGATGGGTTCGAGCTGCAGTTTGGCGTGAACCATCTTGGGCATTTTGCCCTCACCGGTCAGCTGCTGCCGTTGCTTAAGCAGCAGCCTGGTGCCCGAGTTGTCACGGTCAGTAGTTTGGCCCATCGAGGCGGTAAAATCGATTTTGACGACCTTCAGGCCGATCACCGCTACAGCCGGATGAAGCGTTACCAAATGAGTAAGCTTGCCAATATTTTGTTTACCCTCGCCCTAAGTGAAAAGCTCACGCAGGCCCAGTGCGATCTGAAGGCGATAGCCTGTCATCCCGGCGGATCGAATACGGAATTGGGTCGGCACCTCGGGCCATTAAAGTTTCTGTTTTTGCCTTTAGAGCTGATTATGAATTCTTCAGCAGAGGGCGCGCTGCCAACCCTTCGAGCGGCAACGGACCCCGACGCAACGACAGGTGATTATTATGGTCCTGCAGGTTGGGGTGAGTTCGCTCGATCAGCAAAGCGGGTGGCAATCGATCCCGCCGCGCGCAAGCCCGAGCTTTGGGAACGGCTTTGGCAGGCCTCGGAAGCTTTAACGGGGGTAAACTTTAGATTCTAAAAATATCAGGCGATTAGCGGAAATAAAGATGAGCGGGTATACCCGCCTAATTTAGACGAAATGTTGCAGGCCGAACTAAACTTAACAGCCTCGGAAGGCGATCATCATGCCAATCAGTTAAAATCAACAGCTTAAGCGCGCGACCAATTTCGAACTAACCTTGGTTAAGGGGCTTCAGCGCAGTAGATTTTTAGTTCGGAGCAGAGCTTGATTGCTTTGTGTGGGGGCTGTAATCAGTGGTATTTTAAGATACATCCGCTTAGTACGACAAAATTTAAATATTAGAAGGACAAACTATGAACTCCAGGAACCTCAATGTTGCTTCGTGTTGGTCTGGTATTCGGACCTTGATCGTGTGTGCTTTGATCGGTGTTTCAACGCAATCATTAGCGACTGAAACTGTCGGCTATGATCAAGCCAAACTAGCAGAAATTAAAGTGCTTTTAGATGGCCTGTATGAGAAAGGCCAAATTCCAAATTATGCGGTTGAGATTCGCAAGGATGGCGAAGCTATCTTTTCGGCCTATCGGGGCAATACCAAATTAGGGGGTGCAGTTGCGGTCGCCCCGGACACGATTTTTTGGGTTGCGTCGATGGGTAAGCCCATTGTGTCATCGGCCGTTTTGAAGTTGATAGAAGATGGGGTGCTCGGCTTAGAGGATCCATTATCCAAGTATTTCCCTCAATTTGACAGTATGGTGGTTGCCCCAATGGGGGATTTAGATGTGCCGTTTGAAATTGCCAAAAAACCGATCACCATTCGAAATCTACTCACGCACACTTCGGGCTTTACCTACAGCCCCGAGGTGCTCGGGCTTGGCGATGTTGCTTATCAATATGCCGAATTAGGCGTTATGAGTCAGCAGGTTAGTCTGGAAGAAAATTTAGAATTGCTCGCGCAAATCCCATTGGTTGCGCAACCAGGGGACTCTTTTAATTACTCTGTGAGTGTGGATGTGTTGGGCGCGATCATCGAGAAAGTCACGGGCCAACGGTTAGGCGTGTATTTAGACGAAGTCTTTTTTAAACCATTGGGCATGAACGATACGGCTTTTTCTGTGAGGCCAGAGGCGAGAAAACGCTTTGCTCGTTTTTATCAACCAGAGTCCTTAAGAAATCCAGCGCCTTCGATTCCTGGTTCGGAAATAGAGTGGCACATCGTCGAGACTGCGCCCTTTGGTCGGCCTTATGATGGTTGGGGACAGGTTCCAACCTTTGATAGTGGCGGCGGTGGCATTTATTCAACCGCACAAGATTTCTTAAAGTATGCAGAAATGGTTGCCAATGGCGGCGAACTTAATGGCGTTCGTTATTTGTCCGCGGAAACTGCAGCGATACATTTTCAAGATTTGATGCCCGAATTGGGACTAGAAGCCTTCGCAGTCGCTTTTGGTGAGGCCGCTCAGTACATGAAGTTTGGTGGTGGGTTCGGTATCAAATTGCAAGAGGACGGCTCCGAAAAGGCAGATTATTATTTTTGGGGTGGCGCGGCCAACACGTTCTTCTGGATTGATGGTCAAGATGGTAACGTCGGTGTTTTTTTTACCCACATCTGGCCGCCTAGGTACAATTTGAGCGATCAGATTGAGCAATTAGTCGATGAAGCGAGAATTATAAAATGAGTAATCGATATTCGTTATTGGGGTCAGTTTTTGCGCTTTTGCTGTTAGTCCACGTTCAGGTAGCAACGGCAGAAGACGCGCCGGTCGTCAGCCCAATGACGCAAGCTTACGCTCAGTTGTTAGACCCGATGATTGATGAGCAACTCATCCCAGGGTACTACCTGGCGGTGTACAAGAATGGGCAGCAAGTCGTTGACTTGGCTCGCGGCTTTGCTGACGAGGAAGCGAGTCTCCTGCCCAGCCAGGATGTTTTATACTTCATCGCGTCAATGACCAAACCCATCGTTAGTTTGGCGACCCTGAAATTGGTTGAGCAGGGGCGACTGAATCTGGCGGACCCGGTCAAGAAATTCATTCCTGAATTTTCCAATCTGCTGGTCGTCCCAGATGGCGATCTGGATAACTCATCAGAGGAACTTCTTCGGGATGTCACAATCCATGACCTACTGACGCACACGTCAGGGTTGACTTATAGTCAAGATATTACCGGCCGCGAAGAGATTGCCAAGGTTTATGCGGATCTCGGGATTTTTTCAATCGATGGTCTCGCAGAAAGCAAGTTAGGCTCGCTGGCGGATCATATAGAGCAGCTCGTGCAATTACCTTTGGTTTTTCAGCCGGGGGAAGTTTTTGTCTACTCAGTTGGTATCGATGTGGTTGGGAGAGTCCTTGAGATCGTTACGGGCAAGCCGTTGGATGTTGTCGTTAATGAGCTGGTACTAGCGCCGCTCGATATGACCGACACGCATTTTAAAGTGCCAGAAGCAAAGCGGACCCGGCTTGCCGCGATGTACTCACCACGGGTTGCGACCTATCCGATTCCAGGGGTTTACCGGCGTTATCAGCCTTACCAAAATTTGCCGAAGGGGCAGCCAAACTTTGGTCTGAGTGATTCTGGTTATTTGAGTGGTGGCGCGGGGTTGGTCAGTACGGCGCGAGATTACGCTAAGCTATTGGCCGTTATGTCAAATGGCTTTCGGGTGGGACAGCAACAATTTATTTCCGCTCAGATCGGCAATAAATTGTTTCAAAATCAGCTGCCGGCAGCGCTACAAGGTAAAGGGTTGGTCTATAACTTTGGGCCCTCGGCCAGCAGCACAGGGTTTAGCTATGGTCTGGGTATTCGATTGCTCGCAGGGGGTGATTTAAATCGTTCCGATGAGCATGACTATTATTTTTGGGCTGGTGCGGCGAACACCGGTTTCTGGATTGATTTGAAAAATGATGTCTACGGTATTTTTATGACACAACATCTACCGACGCAGTACGATCGAACAGCTGAAATGGTAGAGATCGCCCGTTGAGTTTCAGGTGATTATATAAAGAAGGCTAAGAATGCAAATTCGAACAATTTTATTGGTGCTCTCGATTGCCGGTGCGGTTGGTAGCGCGTTATCGGTTTGGTATGTGAGTTCCTTAAAAGAGCAGGCCCAAAAAGAGGCCGAGGTGGATCTACGACTGAACATCTATCGAGATGCGTGGAATCGAATCGTTTCAGAAGAAAAAAACAATTTTGCCGGCTACACCACAGAAGGTGACCGAAGAGGTTTCTGGCTTCAGGAAAATACGGATCCCTTGAATTTTAAAGCGGGTATGAATCGAAGTAATTATTTTACCGATTTCAGTAACATCGCTCAGGGCGACGTGATGAATCCAATGTTGTCGGCGCTGCTCAGTTCAAACGAACAAAAAGAGGCTGATCGATATCTGAGAAGTTTTTTTGGGCCGGCTCTGCAGCGCCAAAACCTGCTCTTTTACGCAATTATTGATGCAGAGACACTTGAACAAGTCGCCTGCCGAAAATCGATTTTTTCAAGGCGCTACAATCCGTGTTCGTCAATTTACGACACGACCTATCTTGATAAAGGATCTCGGTTTGAGCTCTATGAGACGATGGCCTCAGCGAACCAACCGTGGTCAGGTTATATGGTTCACTATACGCCCGAGGAAGAACACACCAACCTGGTGACAGCCTTTCCCGTCACAGTTAATCAAGAATCCCGGTTAATCGTCTTGCTCGGAAAATCGCTTGATCGTATCGTCGAAGAGTTCCAGCAAGAGATGAGCATTGAAGCCAAGATTGCGAATCTTGCTGACAAGCCTCGCGACACCGAGAATCTTCCGTTACAAGCTGAAGCGATGAATCTTGTTGGTCTCAAAACCATGAAAGAAGTTCTGTTGCCGGAGGAAGGGCTTTCCTTAATCGCCTTGCCCCTGGGGGACGAGGCATCATTGACCCATCAGATGGCCGTTGTGTTGCAGCGGGATGTTACTGAATTGCTCGCCACAGAAAAGCAGTTCAATCGGTTTATGATCTATTCAATTGTTGCAGCGGTCTTAATTATTGTACTGGTGCTTTTGGGCGTTCAGAGGTCTGTCTTTTCAGGTTTGAGCTACGCCATTCAAGTGTTACAGCAATTAACGGCAGGTGAACATCTCGAGGCGATTAAGCGACCACGGGGAATACTGACCAGTGCGAAGGATGAAGTAGGGCAATTGATCTCGGCGCTTGGCCAATACAAGGAAAAGCTTGATGAATTGAGTTCGTTGAGAGGACAGCAACGGCAAAATAGAATCGATAGAGACCGGTTAATTATCTCGAAAATGCGCGCTCTGTCGGCCCAGCTGGAGGGTGAGGCTAAAGAATTGCTCCTGGGTGATATCGCCCGTATGGAAGAGATGGGTGTCGCGATAGAGCGAAGCGTCGCACAAGGTGATTTGGCGCAGCGTCGACAAGCAGAAGAAGAATCCAATCAGCTGATCGCGGTAGCGTTTGAGCGGATGTCGGACCAGGTAACCGCACTGATTGAGGCTCGAACGTCGGAAATGGAGGGCGCTCGAGACGAAGCAAGAGAAGCCAACCAAGCGAAAAGTAAATTCTTAGCGAATATGAGCCATGAACTCCGGACACCGCTCAACGCGATTATCGGTTATAGCGAATTGCTGCTAGAAGAAGCAGAAGATGATGGCATGGAGTCTATGTCACAAGACTTGAGGCGAATTACCGATTCCGGTGCTCACTTGCTGAACCTCATCAACGACATCCTCGATTTGTCAAAAATTGAGGCCGGTAGACTAGAGCTCTATATTTCTGAATTTTCAGTGAGCACGGTGATGGATGTTTTGCAAAGCGTTGCCAAGCCATTGGGCGATAAGAACCGTAATCAGGTTGTGTTCGAGGTGCCTGAGGATATCGGCAACATGCGCTCTGATGAAACCCGATTGCGGCAGAGTTTGCTTAACCTCATCAGTAATGCCTGTAAATTTACTGAAGACGGCAGTGTGACGTTAAAGGCTGAGGCCTATGAGGCGCTCGGCGTGTCCTGGTTACAATACGCCGTTCGAGACAGCGGCATTGGTATGACGGAAGGGCAGATGGCTAAAATCTTCGATGATTTTACGCAGGCAGAGGCAGAAACAACGGCAAAGTTCGGCGGCACGGGGCTCGGGTTGTCCATTACGAAGCAACTCATTGAAATGATGGGCGGAAGGCTATCGGTTGCGAGTGAAATTGGATCAGGGTCCACGTTTACCATCCAAGTGCCAAGACAGGTGGTTACCGAGGAAGCGCCTGTCGATCAGCCTGAAATAAGCGACGAGGTTGTCGCGTTCGATACGGCGAATTTAACCCTATTGGTGATTGATGATGACCCGACTGCTCATGATCTGGTAAAGCGCAAGCTTGCCAGTGAGTCGTTTAATATTGTTTCGGCTCTCGACGGCGCCGATGGTTTGAGCAAAGCGCGCTCGGCCAACCCCGACCTGATTTTGCTCGATATCCTAATGCCGGGAAAAGACGGTTGGACCGTTCTGGCTGAGTTGAAAGCGGATCAAGCGTTGAATGAAATACCGATTATTATCATTAGTATGTTGGATGATGATCAATCCGCTCAATCTCTCGGCGCAGCCGCCTATATGACCAAGCCCGTCGATAAAGATCGGTTGGTCGGGAATATCCAAGCGATTTTTGGCGATGCCACAGAGGGCAAGCGCGCGTTAGTGGTGGATGATGACGCAGAAGCCAGAGACATCACCACAAGAATGCTATCAGCCCAAGGATTTGAGGTTGAAACCGCTGAAAATGGGGCCGTTGCTTTTTCGTTGGTGAGCGACGGCTTCGATTTGGTGGTGCTTGATTTGTCGATGCCCGTTATGGATGGGTTCGAATTTTTGTCCCGGCTTGATGATCTTGCGCTGGAGGCCGTGCCAAGAGTGATTGTGTATTCCGCGATGCATTTGGATGAAACCATGCGCGCAAGGTTATCAGGCGCATGTTTTCAGGTGATTGATAAGAACGATATCTCTTCTGAATTCGCCTTAGCCAATACCGTGAAATCAGCGCTGATTAAGAAGCTCACTTAGCATGTTTAAGCGACTTAATTATTACCTGTTTCTGTTTTCGACGACGAGTCGGGTTTTCCCCTACTTGCTGATACTAGGATTGGCCTCGAGCGTTATTTTGGTCGGCATGGCGGCTTACTTTTTTGGTTTATTTTCAGCAGATGCTTTGCTCGCTGAAGGCATTGACGATGCCTTGGGTGGGGGTATTTTAGATACCCTCTGGTGGTCGATGAAACACATTTTGGACCCCGGGGCGCTGTCCGAGAATTATGGCGCGCCAGTCGGTGTGATTGTGTTTGCCTTGTTTAATTCCATTATGGGACTGATTATTACGGGCGCTTTGATTGGGTTTATTGTGAGTGCAATACAATCCGCAATGGAAGATGCGCGTCGAGGATCCGCAACGATCCGAGAATCAGGGCATTACCTCGTACTAGGCTGGAATCGTAAAGGTATTGTGATCCTAGAATTGTTAGCGAAGTTGGGCGCGTCGAACAGAGTGGTGATATTGACCGACACCGATATCGAGCAAGTACGCACGGACATTCGACAAGGGCCTCGTTTGCTGAAGCAATTAAAGATACTCCCGATGCAAGGATCGATTTCGGTTAATAGCGAGTTGAGGCGGGTGGCAGCGCATAAATCGTCGCACATTATATTATTGTCTGAGCTCAAGTCAGGTGCCTCCGGAGACCTGACGACCATCAAGACCTTGACGCTCCTAAACAGCAATTTGTTTCAAGAAAATCACGATAAGCGACCTAATATTGTTGCGGAAATTGTTAATAAAGAAAATGCGGTTATTGCGGGTATTGCGTCAAAACATCAGCATCCGATTGTTTCCAGTAGCGATTTTATTAGTAAAACCATGGTGCAGTGCGCGCGGTACCCGGGTTACGCTGAAATTTATCGTGAATTGTTCGCGTCAGGCCTGTTTCAAATTGAGACCAGCAATATTCCTGATTTAGACGGCGTGCTATTCGGAAACCTTGCGATTTTAGTGAATAACGGGGTCGTTTTGGGTGTGAGCTGGTTGGATCAAAAGCCTGATCAGTTGGCTCGACGGGTGTCTGTTTTAAATCCCGAGCCCGATTATGATTTAACGGACGATGATCAGGTGATTGTTTTAAGACGGGTTGACGAGCCACTCGTGAAAGTCAGCCTCGATAGTTTTTCTTCCTGGGACGAGCCGCCTGAGCGAGAAATTCTTCGGCCCAACGTTAAAAAAGTCCTGATCCTCGCCTACAACGCAAACCTTGGACTCATTGTGACGGAGCTTGCGAAACACGCAACCTCTGATATCAGCGTGGTGGTTGCCTGTGCTGACGCAATGGCGGCTGAGGCGCAGGTTCGGTCCCGCTATGCCGAGCTTTTTACCGATAAGCTGACGCTAAGCTTTACGGAGTTTGATCTGGCAGAAACCTGGCGCCTTGAGGCGATACAACCCTGGGAATTTGATGTTATTTTCATTATCGCGGACGAAGCGGATAAGACCATCGACGCTGACAGTAAGACCATTATGTTGTTGTTACTGCTGAGCGAAATTAAATCCAAGAGAAAAATCGCTGAGTTTCCGCCCGTCGTTGCAGAATTACTGAATTCTGAATCTAGGCAGCTCTGTGTTGGCACGCCTTTAACCGATGCGATCGTCAGCACCGAAATTTTGAGCATTCAATTGGCACAACTGGTCCGAGACCCGTTTCTTGAAACCCTATACAAAGAGCTCTTGAATGCTGGCGGCATTGAAATCGGCTTACGAAGAATCGATCATTATGCGAAACTAGGCGAGCCGGTGAGTATGGCGGACATTGCGCGCTCCGCGTTACGATTTAATGAAGTGACGCTTGGTTATCGAGCAACCGATGCGGGCGTTGTGATTAACCCAAATAAAGATGACGTACTGGTTTTTAATGAAAACGATCGGTTGATCGTGCTGGCGCAGCAGATATACGCTTAATTTACGAGGCAGGAGTATTCCATGACGAAAAAGATACTCATTGTAGAAGACAATGAAATGAATCGAGACATGTTGTCGCGTCGTCTGATGCGTAAGGGTTATGAGATCGTTATTGCCGTGGATGGGGCCATCGGGCTTGAAATGATGAAATCAGAGCGGCCTGATCTGGTATTGATGGACATGGGGCTGCCGGTTATGGATGGCTGGACGGCAACCGCGAACGCTAAGGCGGATGCGGAATTGAAAGATATCCCAATCATTGCGCTGACCGCACATGCGCTTGAGGCCGATCGACTGCGAGCCCTTGAAGCAGGTGCTGATGATTTTGACACCAAACCTGTGAATTTAGCGGGTTTACTTGAAAAGATGGAAGCGTTGCTGCCTGCTTGAGCGGCACAGGCTGTGCAGGTTCTGCTGGTTTAGGGTTGTTTGACCTTAACTCGATTGGATTGAAGTAGACTCCCCATCGCAACCTTGAACGAGCGCTTAGGAAGAAAAATGAAACACTTGTTGGTTGGTTTGGTTGGTTTGGTCAGTGCTGTTCTGATTTATTTTGGGTTGATTTATGCCGCTTCAGAATTGGGGGGCGAAGTGGTTACGCTGTTGCGTCCAAACGCTGAAGGCAACGTCGATGAGGTCCGAATATGGTTCACAGGCGATGACAATGATGCCTTTATTGAGCATGGCGGCGACGGTGATTGGTGGCTCGAGGGTCTTAAGGCGGGAGAACCCTTGTCCTTGCTGCGAGCGGGACTGAAAGTGGACTACCAAGCAAGCAGGGCGCCAGAAATGCACGCCCACTACCACGCATTGAGGCGTGCGAAGTACGGCATTGCCGATCAGATGATTGAGCAACTCACGTTCAGCTCAGTTGATGTCTGTGAAGGCGTCGTCGTTCGGCTGCAACCATTTGAGCGCGCCGGGCCCTGAGGGGTTCCAAGGCTTTTGTGCCGGCGATCCACGCAGAGCCGGGTCACTTAGCTCGGTAAATCTAGCTCGGTAAATCCAGCTCGGTAAATCCACCAAAAAAGGAGGGGTCACCATGGCGCTTACAAAGGTTCATCATATCTCGCTCAATGTGACCGATGCTGTACGCGACACAACCTTTTATACAGAGGTTCTGGGCTTTAAAGCCATTCCCCGCCCAGATCTGGGTTTTAAGGGCGCCTGGCTCACGATGGGCGATCAACAGCTTCATCTGCTTGAGGTGCCTGGGTTTGAGGCCCCAAGGGGGCAGCACTTTGCCTTCGGCGTGCCCGATATTCAGGCCGCGCGAGCAGAGCTCATGAAACTTGGGGTCGAGGTCTCGGAGCCTTCAACCCTGGCAGCAGTTTGTTGGCAGTGTTTCTTTAAAGATCCGTCCGGTAACTTGCTGGAGCTGAACCAGCCGATGGATCCTCAAGCCGGGCGGGTTAGCACATGACGACCCGAGGAAACCAGTTTAAAACCGTCGCCCTTATTGGCTTGGGCTTGCTCGCGGTTGTTGGTGGGTTGGTTTTGGTTGCAGGGGATCAGCTCAAGCGGGCTGTGATGCAACAATTGACCACCGATATGTTTGTTGCAAGCGATCGCGATCGCTTTGATCCAGGGCTCTCCGTTGGCGCCCGCTTTCCGATGCTGTCGGCTCGATTGAACGAGATGCCGGTCAAGAATTTGCATTATTAAATTTAATAAAGGAATGATTTTTATTGCCGTTCGGTCGGTAGATTGGTGACCCTATTGCCAGAAGCAGCTCGTGCAGCTGCAACGGATCCGTACTGATTTTGAACGCGCAGGGTTTTCTCTGGTGGCGCTGACCTATGATTCGCCGGCGCTGCAAGCGAGCTTCATCGACGCCCACGGGATCGAGTTCCCGATGTTGTCAGACTCGTTTGCGCAAAGTGTTCAAGCGCTGGGAATTTTAAATGTTGCCTATCAACCGGGGGACGACCATTACGGGATTCCTTATCCAGGGATCTTCATTCTGGATCGATCGATGACCATTCAAGGGAAGTTGTTTTTGGAAGCTTATCAGCAGAGAGTGGCTGCAGCGGACGTGTTAGCGCTCGCAAAATCCTTGAGCTTGTGAGGATTAAACGGCCCTTTGCTGGCGCTTGTCGTTGTCGATAAGCGCGTTGATCCGATTGATCTTGTTGCGTTTAAGTCGCGCTCAAATACCTGTGTATTTTTTCATCCTAGAAGTTACTTTCTTCACGTAATTTCTTGATTCTAAACGAATATGCCGATTAGTGAGAAACCAGTAAAACGCCTCGACGGTCATCGCATTGATCCGATCAATAGCGGCGCGTTTACCGCCGGAAGGCGCGAGGCTCTTGAACAGATTGCCCGCGCCGCCGTTGTAACTCGAGATGATGGCGTACTCCAGTTTTTGCGGATGGTAAATGCCGGCCAGGTACCGATCTGCCAGAATGCTTAAGTAACCGGCGCCCACTTCAACATTATTTTCTGGGTTGTACAGATACGAAGCGCTTGGCGTGTGCTGGTAGCCACTAATGATTGAAAAATAATCTCGGCCCGCCGTATCGGCTTTGATTTGCATCAGCCCGAGCGCATTAGAGCGCGAACGCGCCAAGGGGTTGAATGCGCTTTCGGTTTCGATAATGGCCATGATCAAAGCCGCAGGAATCATATGTTTAGCGCCTGCTGCCTTCGCAAAGTTGACGTATTTGCCGCCGGCAATGGCTTTGTGTTGCCCGATCATCGGGATGACCAGGCGGGTCGTGTTTGGCTTATTTTTTCGGCTCAACAAGTGGTCAACGTACCGCCCAGCCCGCCAGGCCGAGGCAATGGGCGCGGCATCCTGATCAACCACTTGTCCAAAAAGAAACGGCTTTTGGGTCTTTGCGTTCATTAACCCCAAATCGCTGGCGGTACGGGCATCGATAATCGATGGATCGATTTGGGTTAACAATATCTCGACCGCGGCTTGCTTGATCTCGCTCGGTCCCGGAGCCGTAATGCTGATGAGGCCGCGCTCAAAGTCGATGAGGGTTTCCGCATTGCTTTGGCCTTGGTAGGCTAAAATCGAGGGCAGCATGCTGCCGGCTGCATCGGACCCAGTATGATATTCTGCCAAAAGGGCCGCCACATCGGGGTCATAGTGATCAAAGTTGGGTCCGTCGTCGGCGCTGACAATCGTGGGTAGCGCAAGTAGGCACGCCGCGCAAAAGACGAAGCTTTGGGTCGGTGCGAGACCGCGAAAGTCGAGCCATCGTAGGCCTAGGGTGAGTCTTGAGGTGATCAGTCTTGTCATGAGCACAGTCTAATCAATGCGGGCCGCTGAACAAAGTCGAGTCCGGCGATTGAATCGATTCCGCAGTACCCCCGATCGCTGACGGCTCGAAAATGGGGCCGTTGTCGAGCGGCGCCCTGAGCGACACGCCGCAAACACAACGCAGAGCCATAACAAGGATCGCTTGTCGCGTCTTCCGGACCGAGGCTGGTCTGCAGGCACGTTTGAAAATGTAATGTTTAGCGTGACCGACCGGCCGCACCCTAAAACACTCAGCGCATCATGCGGGCAGCTGGGCTAAAATGTGCCGTCGTATAGATTATTGCCCGCAGGTCTTTTCACCAGGGGCTGGCCGTGATGCGAAGGAGTGGTTCATTGAGTGAAAGACAAACAACGGACGTGGTGGTGCTTGGCGGCGGCGCTGCGGGCATGATGTGTGCCTTAACGGCTGCCGGGCAGGGCCGGCAAGTAAGGGTGCTCGAGCGCAGTAATAAGCTCGGTAAAAAGATCCTGATGTCCGGCGGGGGGCGGTGTAACTTCACCAATCTGCACGTTGAGCCAGAACACTTTTTGTCCGAGAACACCCATTTCGTGAAAAGCGCTTTGATGCGCTATCCCGCGCATAGTTTTATCAGCCTGGTTGAATCCTACGGGATCGAATTTGAAGAGCGAAAGCATGGGCAATTGTTTTGTGTTCACTCTGCCAAAGAAATCTTGGCCATGCTGGAAGCTGAGTGCCTTGCCCTGGGCGTGCAATTTCAAACCCACTGCGAATTGAGCCAGCTCGACGCTCTGCCCCCCGGCCCCACGTCGCCAGAACGGTTTGTTCTGCGTTATACCCAGCAAGGCCAACCCATCCAAGTTCAATGTCAATCGGTTGTGGTGGCAACGGGCGCGCTGTCGATCCCGACTTTAGGGGGAAGCGATCAGGGCTATCAACTTGCCGAGCAGTTCGGAATCAAGCTGGTGCCCAGGCGGGCCGGGTTGGTGCCATTTATGCTAACCGGCGAGCTGAAGGACTTTTGCATCGCCTTGGCGGGGGTTTCGATGCCGGTTACCGCACACTGTGGGTCGCAAGTGTTTGCCGAGGATATGTTGTTCACCCACCGCGGCTTGAGTGGGCCTGTGATCTTACAAATTTCCAGCTATTGGTTTCCAGGCGATACCTTAACGCTCGATGTCTGCCCAGCGCTCGACTTGTCGGATTGGCTGGTGACGAGAAAACGCCAAAAGCCCAGTCAAACGGTCGTGTCGGCTTTGGCAGAAGTTTTGCCCAGGTCCTTTGTAGATCAGTTCTTAGGGATCTACTACCCCAAGTTTATAAGCGTTAAATGCGCGGCGTTAAGAGATCAACAGCTCGCTCAATTGGGCCAAAATTTGAATCAGTGGCAGATTAAGCCTGCCGCAACCGAGGGCTATCGCACGGCCGAGGTGACCCTGGGCGGGGTTTCGACGGATGCACTCAGTAGTAAAACCCTAGAGGCCCGCGGGCAACCCGGCCTGTTCTTTATTGGGGAGGTGGTTGATGTCAGTGGTCACCTCGGGGGCTATAATTTTCAATGGGCTTGGGCCTCTGGGTTTTGTGCCGGCCAAGTGGCTTGACCCAAATTGAATCAGGTTCTGAGTGTGATCGAGCGATTTTCGACATCCCCCAAATGAACGATATCCTGACCGCCCCGGAGCTTTAAGATCAGAACGTTTGCAGGAACCGCCTTGTTGGGACCGTCCATCGGGAGCCAGTCATAATAAGCTAACCAGTTCGCACTGTGGCGTCGCGGGAACAATTCGAAGATTGCAGGATTCCCTTTTCGTAACCCAGCGAACGCCCGGCAGCATGGCTTGCGCCGCTTTGGTCCCGGCCAGCCAAAATCCACATCTCGATTGCGGCGGCACCATTGGCTTTTTGGCGTCAGGTTACTTAGGCTTAACAAAGCGGTAAGCCAACGCCTGCGTCAGCAATAACTCGGGTTTGACGCAACCGCCTTCACCTTTAAAAGGAGCACGGGGTCATGACGGACATCGGGAAACAGATTTTTCGGGCAAGTGCGCTTTACCTCACCGTACTGTTGAGCCTGTCAACGACGGTTTCGGCCAACACGGTCTGGCTTACCGATCTGAATGCCGAGGTGACCAGTGGCCAGGTTGAGCGGCTTGTTCAGGACTTGGAGGCGGCTGAGCGCGCGAGCGCGGAACTCGTGATTCTGCGCATTGATACGCCTGGCGGGATGCTGGAACCCACTCGGGTACTCATTCAGGCAATCCTTGATTCGCCCGTCCCGGTTGTTGGCTATGTTGCGCCAGCCGGCGCTCGAGCCAGTAGCGCTGGGACCTACATTTTGGCGGCAACCCACGTCGCGGCGATGGCGCCGGCGACGAACGTTGGCTCGGCCAAACCGGTTTTTATAGGTTTTGGCGAGATCGATGAGGATTCAAAGTTAAAGGCGACCAACGATGCGTCAGCCCAGATGCGGGCTTTGGCCCAGCTTCGCAATCGCAATGCCGAATGGCTGGAGCAATCGGTTGTGGCTGCGAAAAACATTACGGCTGAAGAAGCGCTCGGACTCGGCGTGATTGATTTGATTGCGGTAAACCAAAACGATTTGCTCAAACAACTTCAGGGACGCCAGATTCAAATGGGCGAGGCTCAGGTTATTCTTGAAACTGAGGGTTTGGCGGTGAAAGAAAGCACCCCCTTTGAGTCCCTTTCCTGGGCCACGATTTGGTTGTTGTTTGGGATTGCGCTGATTGCTTTAGAATTAGCGCTGACCAGCTTTATTTCGCTGTTTTTTGGTTTGGGGGCGTTGATTACGGCAATTTGCCTGACCCTTGGACTGCCGCCAACCGGTTGGCCGGTGTGGACTGTGTTCCTGGGGTCATCGATCGTTTTGTTGTTCGGCGCGCGGGCGCGGTTCAAGCAGTATTTTGTGGGCGATGAGTTCGCTGAGGGTGATTCCGAGTTGGATGCGGGTTTACTTGGCCAACGGGTTCAATATGTGTCAGGGTTCACGTCTGAGGAGCCTGGTGAGGGCGTGGTGCAGTTTAGAGGATCAAACTGGCAAGCGCGGAGCGATGAGGTCGTTTTGTCTGCGGACGCTCAACTAGAAATTGTTAATTTTAAATCAAATACGCTTTGGATTAAGGAGATAACGCATGGGTGATATGTTCATTTACGCAATTGTGGCCGGGTTGATTCTTTGGATCTTCTTTCAAACGGTGCGCATTGTGCCGCAGCGCGAGCAGTTTGTGGTCGAGAATCTGGGCAAGTATCAAAAAACTTTGAGTGCTGGCTTTCACATCTTGATTCCGTTTGTGCAAAAGGTGGCCTACAAGCACACCTTGAAAGAGCAGACCATTGATGTGCCGTCACAAAGTTGTATCACCGCAGACAATATTGCAGTCGAGATCGATGGTATTTTATACCTGCAAGTTCAGGATCCGTATCTTGCGAGTTACGGTATTCAGGATTACCACTATGCGACGTCGCAATTAGCGCAAACAACTTTGCGATCTGAGATCGGCAAGATTGAACTTGATCGAACGTTTGAAGAACGCACCACCATTAACTCACAAGTAGTTGAAGCCGTGGATCTGGCCTCAAACCCGTGGGGCGTCAAGGTCTTGCGCTATGAAATCAAAGACATTAACCCGCCAGCTACGGTGCGTGATGCGCTTGAAAAGCAAATGCGCGCTGAACGGGAGCGACGTGCCGTTGTGGCAGAGTCTGAAGGCGAGCGCGAAGCGAGAATTAACGTCTCCGAGGGTCAGCAACAAGAAATGATTAACGTCTCGGAAGCCGAAAAACTGAAGCAAGTGAATGAAGCTGAAGGTAAGGCGAAAGAAATCGAATTGTTGGCGGAAGCAACCGCCGCAGGGATCCGAACCATCGCAAGCGCCATTAACGCCCCCGGGGGTATGGAGGCGGTGAACTTGCGCGTTGCGGAGCAGTATGTGAAAGAATTCGGCAAGCTTGCCAAGGAAACCAATACCTTAATTCTGCCAGCAGATGTGGGCAATATTGGTGCGTTTGTTGCGACGGTTACAACTGCCATGAAGACCATCAACTCTGAACGCGTCAAGCCTTCAGGCGAATCGCTCTAAGGCGAGTCTTAGCTTTTTCTAGCGGATATGGCTAACCAACCTCGGGCCATTGGGTTCGCGTTGATCACATTACTGATGTGGTCAACGGTTGCGACCGCGTTCAAGCTCACGTTGGCCTATGCCAGCGTGCTCCAGACCTTAGCCATTGCCAGCGTGGTGTCGAGCGTTGTGCTGCTCGTGATGGTGGCATTCAGCGGGCAGGGCGCAGCGCTTGCGCGGTCGTTTAAGGCGAATTGGCGGTTTACCCTTCTGGCCGGGTTGCTCAACCCGGTGATTTACTACCTGATTCTTTTTGAGGCCTACGATCGATTGCCGGCCCAGTTGGCGCAACCCATTAATCTGACCTGGACCATTGTGCTGTCCTTAATGGCTGGATTTTTCTTAAAGCAGCGGATACGAAGGTTTGATTACGCCGCGGCTTTGATCAGCTATACCGGGGTGTTGGTGATTGTAAGCCAAGGCGATGTGACCCAATTATTGCAGGCCGATTGGATTGGTGTGGGCTTGGCAATTTTGTCGACCCTGGTCTGGGCTGGTTATTGGACCCTTAATATTCGCGATGACCGAGTCCCCCTCATCGGCATGTGCCTAAATTTTGTTGTGGCCGCTCCGATTGTGCTGGTGATTTGGGGGTTATTTGACGGCGCGCTGCCGCCAATTGAAGGCCTTCTTGGGGGCGTCTATATTGGCTTGTTCGAGATGTCGCTGGCGTTTGTTTGCTGGTCTTTGGCCCTAAAATCAACCGATAACGCCGCCACCATCAGTAATCTCATTTTTCTCTCGCCCTTTTTATCCTTGCAGTTGATTCAGTTTGTCCTGGGCGAGGTCATTCACTGGACCACCTATGCGGGGCTGATCACCATTATCGCCGGCATTGGGTTTCAACAGATCATGCACCAGCGCGCTGGCGGTGTTGCACCCGTTAAAACAAGTTGAGTTGGCCGCTTTAGCGGCGGTTCTTTCAGGGCCGTTCCGCAAGGAGGCTTTAGCCTAAACCGTAGCATTCGCCCTGCACGACCTCAATCCGCCAAAAGCAGAAGCAGTCCCTTAGTCTCACGAAGCTGGGCCTGGTTTAATCAGGGTCGAGTGCGCGGGGTTTTACCGCGGCCCGCCGCGCTAGCTCATTTGTACCGTCTGGGCAGATCGGGTAGCTTTGGGGTATTCCGATCGTTGAGAGAACTGTGATGTCAGCGTTATTAAGCCAATTAGAAGCGATTCTAGGTGACGGCGGCGTGTTGGTTGGAGACGCCTTAGCCGAACGCCTCATTCCCCATGGGCATCCACTGGCCATTGTCCGGCCTCGGACGACCGACGAAGTCTCTGAAGTGCTCAAGGCCTGCTCGGAGACGGGTCAACCGGTCATTCCGTATGGCGGCTTAACCGGATTGGTTGAGGCAACGGCCTCGAACGCGACGGAAGTTGCGATCTCGCTCGAGCGCATGAACCAGATTGAAGAAATTGATACCGCGAGTCGGACCATGACCGTGCAAGCAGGCGTTGCGCTGCAGTTGGTGCAAGAGGCGGCCGACGCGGAAGACATGATGTTTCCCTTGGATATTGGCGCGCGTGGCTCGGCAACGATTGGCGGCAATGTGGCGACCAATGCTGGCGGCAACCGGGTCATCCGCTACGGCATGATGCGGGATCAAATCTTGGGTATGGAAGTGGTGTTAGCCGATGGCACGATTTTATCGTCGCTCAATAAAATCATTAAAAACAATACCGGCTACGACTTAAAGCAGCTGTTCATTGGGAGTGAAGGCACGTTAGGCATCGTAACCCGTTTGGTGCTTCGGTTAAGGCCCAAGCCGGTGAGTCAGCAAATGGCTTTTTTGGCGGCGAATTCGTTTGATGAGGTGACCGATATTTTGAATCGGCTCGATGCACGCTTGGGCGGCAGCTTGAGCGCCTTTGAAGTGCTCTGGCAGGACTATTATCGGTTGGTCACAACCCCCCCTGCGGCCGGTAAGCCGCCGCTATCCCACGATTACGCCTACTACATCTTGGTTGAAGCCTTAGGCGGCGACGATAGCCGCGATGCCGATCGGTTCTTACAGGTTTTATCCGACGCCATGGAAGAGGGCGTTGTTGCCGATGGGGCGATTGCTCAGAGTCAGGCAGAACGGGATGCCATGTGGGCGATTCGAGATGACGTGGGTCAAGTCGGCCAGCATCGCCCAGTATTTGCCTTTGATATCAGTGTGCCACTGAGCAAGATGGACAGTTATGTCATCGAACTTCGGCAGCAGTTGGATACGTCTTGGCCGGGTAATCATCTGTCGGTGTTTGGGCACTTGGGGGATGGCAACCTGCATATCGTGGTTGGGGTGGGTGATAAATTGGCCAAGCCTGCGGTGGAAGCGGTGGTCTACGCGGGGCTGCCCGAACGCGGCGGTTCGGTGAGCGCCGAGCACGGCATCGGTGTTCAGAAGAAGCAGTATCTTGGGATGTCGCGCAGCGCGGATGAAATTCTCGTGATGCAGGCGCTGAAGAAAACCTTAGACCCAAACGATATCTTGAACCCGGGTAAGATCTTCGCCTGAGCGAGTGGCCTGCCTTGTGAGGCAGGCCATAGCCGCTCGTGTTCGGGCGCGCGCACCGGCGCGAGGTTTACGCTAGGGCAGTTTACGCACCTGTATGGCTTCGATCCCTTGGCCTGAGAGCATGTCCGAGATGACAACGACCTTGTCGCCCGTTTCTAAGCCTGCTTTGCTTTTTAACAGTTTAAATGCGGCGGTGAGGGTTTTCTCAGGATCTTGGCTGAAGGCAATACGGTAGGGTGAAACGTTCCGGTTCATAACCAGCCGTCGTCGTGTTTGGGAATCATTGGTGAACGCGTAGATGCGACTTTTTTGAGGATGGCAGTTGGTTACGAAGTCGGCCATGTAGCCCCGGCGAGTAATCACAACCGTACCCTTGGCGCCCAAGCTTTCGGCCAATTGAACGGCGTAGTGGGCAACCTGCTGTTTATCGGAATCGGGCGTGAGTTTTTGAACGAAGCCCAGGCCCGGCACGCGCTCGGATGCCCGAGCGATCTCGACCAATTGCTCAACGCACCGGATGGGGTATTTCCCGATGGTGGTTTCACCGGACAGCATGACCGCATCGACTTCCTCATAGATGGCGTTGGCCACATCCGTGACCTCGGCCCGGGTGGGGATGGGATTTTCGATCATGGATTCTAAAAGGTGGGTGGCAACAATGACCCGTTTGCCTTCCTCGGCGCATCGGCGCACGATTTGACGTTGCACATTGGGCAGTTCTGCGAGATTGATTTCAACGCCCAGGTCGCCGCGGGCCACCATAATGCCGTCAACTTCTTGTAAAATTTCATCGAGGTTGGCGACGCCAGATTGGTCTTCTATTTTGCCAATAATTTTAATCTTGCCGGCTTTCTTGCCCAGGAGGGCTTTGAGTTCGCGCACGTCTTCGGCTTCTCGGACGAATGACAGCGCAATAAAATCGACTTCTTGCTCGATGCCAAAGGTAATATCGGCCCGGTCTTTATTAGTTATGGCGGGTAGGTTGACCCGAATGCCCGGCAAGTTCACGTGGCGTTTACTTTTTAAAATGCCGCCATCGATAATTTTGCAGCCTAAAGTGCCATTGTCGTTTTTGGTGAGGACCTGCAGGTTAATGATGCCGTTGTCGACCGTGATCCGATCGCCAATCTTGAGCGCGCTCACCAAATCATCGTAATGGATTCGAATGCTTGAGGCCTCAACGTCACCGCCATCGCGCACACTAATGGTGATTTCATCACCCGTGGTGAGGGCGAGCTCGCCCTTGATGTCGCCGGTTCGGATCTCCGGCCCTTGTGTGTCGAGCAAAATGGCCACTGGGTCGGGCAGTTTACGGTTAAGGGTTTTAATCGCGCGGATGATGCGGGCGGCGCCTTCGTGGTTCGCGTGCGACATATTCAGGCGGACCACGTTCATGCCTGCGAGCGCGAGCTTTTCAAGCTGATCGAAGGATTCGGTTTTAGGACCGATGGTGCAGATGATCTTGGTTTTTCGCATGACAATCTCTAGGACTGAAAAGCTGAGAATCTTACAGGATTTGTGGCGTGCCTTGTAGGTCGGTCTCCGCGAAGAGGGCGAGTTGCTGGGTTTGCTCAGGTTCGGGATCAAAAAAATGAATGCCAAGGCCGATGAGGCGAACGCCTTTGCCCGCGCCCCGCGCCCAAGCGCTTTCAAGCAGGCTTTGGGTCAGGGCTGGGTCGAGCATCTCGCTGCGGCGCTCGACGGTGGTTTGAGTGAAGTCGCTGAATTTCAGCTTAATCTGCTGATTCTTAACGCGCCGGTTCGCATAGGGCGTTAAACGCCTTTGGAGCTCGGCAGTCAGACGCTCAATAATTGGCGCGGCTTCAGCCAGTTCAGTCAAGTCTTCCGAGAAGGTGCGTTCAACACTGACCGATTTTCGGATCCATTCGGTGGTCAAACGCCTTGGATCTTGCCCCCCAGGCGCGCTGAAAGAGATGGTTTGCAAAGCTGCCAAAGTGTTGTGAGAGTGCGGCTTCCCCAAAATCTCGGATATCTTGGCAGGTTATGAGACCGAACTTGGCAAGCTTGGCTTGGGTCACTTTACCGACGCCTGGGATTTTTTTAAGGGGTAGCGCGCGCACAAAGTCATCCAGGGTGTCTGGGGGTGAGCACGAATTGGCCATTGGGCTTGTTTTCATCGCTGCAGATTTTGGCGAGAAATTTGATCGGTGCGATACCGGCTGATGCGGTGAGGCCGGTTTCATCGAAGATAACCTGTCGAATGTCTTCGGCAATTCGGGTTGCGCTACCTTGGCAGTGCTCGGAATCGGTCACATCCAGATAGGCTTCATCCAAGCTAATGGGCTCAATTAGGTCGGTTGTAGCGCTGAAAGATCGCGCGGAACTCGCGAGAAATGGCTTGGTAATACGCCATGCGGGGGGGTCTGACAATCAGCTCGGGGCAGAGACGCATGGCGTAGGCGGTCGCCATGGCGGAATGAATGCCGAATTTTCGGGCGGGATAGTTGCAGGTCGCAACGACCCCACGTTGATCGGGGCGACCTCCGATGGCAAGGGGCAAGTCGCCAAGGCTCGGATCATCCCGCATTTCAACCGCCGCATAGAAGCAATCCATATCCACATGGATGAATTTCCGGGTGAATGCCTCGCTTGATACTTGCTGAGGGTCAACGTCCATGAGCCGCTTATGTGGCCGTGCTTTGTTCGGAGTCTAACGAGGATTGCCTGAGATCTGAATAGGCAGCAGTGGCAATGCGGGCGCTTGCTTTGGCCGCCCCCCCCCCCCCGCTTTTGGCAAAAGAGCGGGGGGGCGCGGTCAATGCAGCCCGGGCGGATGGCCCGTGTGCTGAGGGGCTTGCTTCGGTGAAATTTTCGCGATTTCTGCAACAAGACGAGACCGAACTGTTATCATTTTGCTCCGTTATGATCCATTGCGTATTGCGTCTTATTATGAAGATCGAAGAAGCCCGGGAACGATTTATCCCCGCCGTTGAGGAGATCCTTGATCAGTGTCGTCTGGTTGATGAATTTGTTGATAAAGAAAAATTTCGGATGCTGATTGCCACAATTTGGGGGAATGCGGTGCTCGAGCCGGATCGTTCCGGGATTACCGAAGACGATTTACCGGTTTTGCATGATTTCTTAAACGAAGAACTGGACCGGGTGGTGGGCGCACAAGAGACCTTGATGTCGACGTTTGAGTTTTTGGTCAGTAAACAAGGCGCTGACAGCATGAGCCGATTACAGACTAGCCAACACCATCGCGAGTTTTTGTTTTATTTCGCGCGCTTGATCTTACAGCGCGAGGTGGAACCCAAAGCTTAGCGTTCTGGGTCTTATCCGACGGTGCTGGGTCACTGGCGCGAATGCGCCTCGCTCAGATCGATTGCGGCGCCTGTTTGTTCCTTTTATTCAAGTAATGCTGAACCACTAAGGTGCCAATTAAATCACCTTGGACATTGACCGTGGTGCGAAAGGTGTCGAGGGGCCGCTCGATGACGAGCAGGATGGCGATGGCTTCCAGCGGAATCCCGACGGCCAGTAAGACGATCTGCATACCGGACATCGAGGCGGTTGGCATGCCCGGCGCGCCAATCGATGAAATCATGGCCATTAAGAAAACGGTAAACACCATGAGCGTGCTGAGCTCGATACCATACAGGTAGGCCAAAAAGATTGCGGCCACAGCTTCGAATAAGGCCGTGCCATCCATGTTCATGGTGGCGCCCAATGGGAGAACGAAACTGCTGACACTTTGGTCGACGCCTAATTTTTCTTCGGCCGCTTTCATCGAAACCGGTAGGGTTGCCGCGCTGGACGAGGTCGAGAAGGCTACCAGTAAGGGTTGTGCAATGGACCGAACGAGGCGTACGGGATGCTGCCCCGTTGTGATCCAAGCCACCAGCGGCAAGACCACAAAGCCATGGAATAACGTCAGGGCTGTGACCAGCATTGAAAATTGCAGGAGCTGGGTGAGGAAGTCTTGGCTGAATTCATCGCTGATGCTGAGCCGCAACGAAAAGTCGAAAATAATGGCAAAGATCCCGATGGGCAGCAGTCTGATGATCCAACTTAAGACTTTCATGATAATTTGATTCAGATCGCGGACGGTGGCGAAGACCGGGCTGTCGGGTTTCAAAGTGATCACCATGGCCAGCCCGAGCAGAATCGCGCTGGTCACGATGCCAATAATGTTGAGATTGACCAGGGCGTGGAAAGGGTTGGCAAAGGCCATGATCAGGAGCTGTTTTAAAATGCCAATCAGGGAGTCGCTGCCCGGGTCGATCATTCGGGATTCCGAAAACACCAGGCTGCTCTCGAGCGCCGGGGGGTAGGCTTCCCAAGGATGAATCCAAAAGACGGCAACGAGCCCGAGCGTGATGGCAAGCCCGGTCGTGCCAAGATAGTACAAAACGGTGACGCCGCCGAGCCTACGTAACCTAACAACATTGCCGATATTGGCGATCCCGCTAATCAAGGAGAAAAAAATCATCGGTGCGATGAGCATTTTCAAGGCTGCGAGAAACGAAACCTTGAGCATGAGAATGGTGTCGTAAAAGGCCGAGGGCGTTGTGAGCCAGCTAACGTCCCCGAACAGGCGGGCGCTAAATGCCGCGACCACGGCCGCGATGAGGATTTGGACGGTTAAGTTCTTAAGCATGACAGGCACCTTCTTTGACGGCGAAAGTGTAGCATCTGTCGAGCAGGGCAACATCCAAGTTGCCGGCATTCACATTAAACCCGATTAACGATAGGCTTGAGGCTTTACGAATAATTCGAGTTTTATGATTCTTTTGTTAACCAGTGTTGGTGCAGTGCTTGCTTTGTGGGCCGTGGCTCGGGCGGTTCGGAAGCATCCCGTGATGGCTGCAAATCACCTTCAGGCGCCAGGCCCAGACAGTCTCTATTTCGAAATGACGACCGGTTCGATTGTTGCGGCCGGCGCGCGCGTTTCAAACCTTTTAGGTTATGGCAGTGCCCGGGACTGCCTTGAACAGTTTAATCAGGCTAAGCACTTTAAAAATGCGAGCCTGGTGCAGCTGGTGAGCGGACAGCTGGCAGCAGGGCAGCTCGTTCTTCAGGACGTTCAGGGGCACGCCTTAACCGATGACTTGAGGGTCGAGGTATTTCAGGGCGCCACAGGATTTGAAGTGCAAGCGGCGGTTAAGGCCGAGCGTCGCGCCAGTGCTGTCAAGCCATCGTCTGGTGAATCATTTGCTGCGCCGGACCGGCACTCGATGCTGCCTGCTGAGCTGGCCGCGCTCTTTTCGGTATTGGCCGCCTCGCACGCTGGGGAGCCGGTTGCAACGTATCATGCGCTCTTTGATCCCGTGACAGCGCGTCTTCAGCCCAGCCCAGAGCTCTGTCTTCGAATGGGGTTTCGGGCGACCAATCGCGGTTTAACGGCCGCCCTGTGGCGTCGTTGTTTGGTGCCAGGCGTGTATGAAGACCTGTTGCGTTATCTAAAGCAACAACCGCTGGATGAGCCGATCCTGTGCCCGGTCTCAACGGTCACCGGGGAACTGTTGTGCTTGCGGGTGATGGTTTTAACGTTACCGGAACCTTGGGCCAGCGCTTACGGTGGGGCGAGCAGGTAATCGCCGCACGTGTCTTTTGAAAATTCAGGTCGGGCCGCACTGGGATCAGGCGGGCGCCCTGAGCGCGCCCGATACGGTTGCTCAGCGGTCGAATGACGCTGTTATCGAGATGGCGCCGGATGGCGTCGCGTCAGAACATGGCTCGGCCGATACCGCGTCCGATGCCAAGCGCTTAACCAGATTAGAATCGGATGATGCTGGCGTCAATGTTCTTAAAGCAGCCAGTGGTTCAGCGGGACGACTGTTGCTGATTGAAGATAATGAGATGATGCGCAGCGCGCTGTTGCCAATGTTGTTAGAGGCGGGATTGCGGGTTACAACGGCGGCATCGCTCCGTGAGGCGATCCACTGCTGGCAGCCTGGAAGGTTTGATTTGGTGATCACGGATCGTAATTTGGGCGAGGACAGTATTCTACCGTTGCTGGATAAGATGGCAGCGGTTGGGTCCTTGCACCCCGTTTTGTTGATGACGGCAGATCCTTTCGAGCATCCCGCGGTTTATGCAACGCTTGCGAAGCCGTTCGCGCTGGCGGCGTTCCAACCCTTTTTGGATGCGGGCATTAAAGCGATGCATTCGATGAAAGCAGAGACGCGCCGATTAAAAGGTTTTACACCATGACCCAAAGTATGTCGTTCTTGATTCAAGCCTTGCCGATGCCGTGCTTCGTGCTGGATTCGGATTTGAAACTGGTCTGTTTCAACCAAGCTGCGCGGGCTGAATTTGAAAACCCTGAACATGTTTTGAGCCACTGTTTGACCGCCTGCCCTGAGTTTCTAGACGAAGTTGGGAGTTATGAATCTGAGTTTGAAGGCGTGCCGATTACCCTGACCTATGTGAAGGACGACGCCCGTTATCTTTTATTTCTGGCGCACCATCAAGAATTGAGCTTGCTCCAGGTCGAGCTCCAGTCGCTAAAAAAACCTCAGCGGCAGTTGATCCAGACCCTTCAAAATATGGTTTCCACTGCAAAGGGGTACTCGGAGCTGATCGCGGTGATGCTCGAGGAGAACCAGCTGGTCGCGGGCGAGCGGTTGTCCGCGATTCGACGCTATGAGCAGTATGTGAACGATCATTTAATGGATATGGAAGGCCTGCTCGGTCAGGCGGCCAATAGCAAGCTGCTCATGGGCGCGCAGTTGGCCGATGAAGCGCCGTTGATTGCGCTCGTGAGTTTGTCGAATCCGGTACGAAGTGAATTGGTGGCAGAGCTGTTTCGAGCCCAAGGCATGACCGCGCGGATCGCTAAAACGCCTGCTTTGGCCGCGGCAGCTTTGCTTGAAAATCACCTGGGCATTCGCCTGCTGGTTTCGGATGCAGCGGTTGGTGGTTTGTCTGAGTGGCGCGAGGCGAACCCGGAAGCCTCGATGATTGTCTGCGGCGGTTTTTCGGCGCGGGACGAGATTTCGACCGCCTTTTTTGATCGTTGCCGAGCGCTGCCGGACCAGCCGATGGATATCAATCAAATGCTTCGAGCGGCGATCGACCTACTCAATGATTGATTTGACCTAACCCTGCGGCCTGAGACAGCACTGAGCCGATTGAGTGGGGTATGACGAGATCCGCAATGGGATCTAAGTCTGTTGCTTGATGATTGATGATGATCAGGTCGGCGCCCTGTTGCTTGGCAAGGACGGGGAATCCTGCCGCGGGATAAACCGTAAGCGATGATCCGATGGCAATAAACAGATCGCACGCTGTGCTGGCATCGTGCGCGGCCTGCATTTCTGTTTCGGGCATGGCTTGGCCGAAGGAGATGGTGGCGGTTTTGATGATGCCGCCGCATTGACGGCATACCGGGACCGTCTCATCGGGCAGAAACAACGACCGAAGGGCTGCCAATTCATAACGGTCGCCGCAGGACAAGCAGGTAGCGTATTGGGCATTACCGTGTAGTTCGATGATCTGGTCATCGGGCACCCCTGATTTCTGATGCAGGCCGTCTACGTTTTGGGTAATGATGCTGGTGATTTTGCCAGAGCGAACCCAATGCGCGATCGCTAAATGACCCAAGTTGGGCTCGGCCGTCCCGAAGCGGTCTGTGCCCGAGAACCGGCGGCGCCAGGATTCCCGGCGCCAATCCTCAGAGGCAACGAAATCGCTAAAGTCGATGGGTGTCTGGGTTTTCCAAATGCCGTTGGGTCCGCGAAAGTCGGGAATGCCAGACTCGGTCGATAAACCGGCGCCGGTAAAGACAACCACATTGTGGGCTCGCTTGATTGCCGCGGTTAATTCGGCCACCAAATCGCTTTCGTCTGAGTGCGTCATAGCATTTCTCCTGCTAGGGCAGTTTAGAGGGTATTTAAATGCTGTGCCAAGGCATAGATGGCCAAGCGAAGTGAGGACTGAGATAGGTTGAAGAGGTTTTAAGCCGATATCGGTTTGTTGATTAGAGGCTCTAACCCAGCGCTTCAGGGACCTTGACCCGGATGATTAGACGCGGGGTTTTATCGTTAGAACCGTTGAGGTTGGCCGCTGGGGTCAGCGCATTCTTGGGCCCTGTTGTTTTTGGCATTGGTTTTGAGCAAGCGCATCGGTTTTTATTTAGGGCGGGCGCTGATCAGTCGGGTTCATTTAAAATTGTAGACTCAAAAGGGGGCGGACCAATGGACACGTTGCATAAAAGTTCATCGACAGTTCCCGGGGCGGTTTACGCGGTCCTGAACTATTCCGGCGCTGCTTAAATCCTCTAGGATCTGATAGATTGAGATCCTTGCAAAGGAGAATGCCGTGAGTGTGCTAGCCCGTTGGTACGATCGAGCCGTATTACCAAAACTTTTAAACGCCTTGATGAAATCGCCTGAGATGACCCGGATACGGGCGCATCGTGTGCCTCAAGTATCGGGGCGGGTGCTGGAAATTGGGGTGGGCTCCGGTTTGAACTTACCCTTTTATCAACCGGGCACTAAAGTCTTTGCCGTTGACCCGTCGGAGGAACTGCAGGTGTATGCGCGAGAGGTGGCCGAAGCCCACGGCACGGAGGTTGAATTCGCAGCCGTTTCAGGCGATGCCATACCCGCCGATAATCAGAGTTTCGATGCCGCAGTCATTACCTGGACGCTGTGCACCATCCCCGATCCCTTAGCGGCCTTGCTAGAAATTAGACGCGTGTTAAAGCCCGGTGCGCGTTTGGTATTTGCCGAGCATGGGGTCTCGCCAGATCATGGGGTGGCTCGGTGGCAAAATCGCATCAACCCCATTTGGAAACCCTTAGCCGGTGGTTGTAATTTAAATCGCGCGCCGGATGTGCTGTTGGCCGAGGCGGGGTTCGCCTTCGATGACATAGAACGGGGCTACATTGCGGGGCCAAAGTTTGCAACCTATACCTACCAAGGTCTCGCCCGGCTGATGTGAGGGCTGTTGGGGTGTAAGAACTTAAGAACTTAAGAACTTAAGAACTTAAGAACTTAAGAACTAAGAACTTAAGAACTTAAGACTTAAGAACTTAAGATTAAGAATTAAAAGTAAGAACTTAAGCCCTCGTATAGACTAAAAAAGCAACTTGAAGGCGGTATCTTTGAAACGTTTTTCTGCCGGGCGCTATAAACCGACCGCCCATCGCCAATCTAAAATCCCAAATATTCAGGTTAGCCGCCGCAATAGGGTAAAGCACTAAGCTTTGCCACCGCAGGCCGAGTCTGTCGCGAGCCGCGGCTCAAACCAAATGGCCGTTGCGGCATCGATTGGGTCGCTGTGAAAGAGGCCGAGCTGAATGATGCTTTCGCGACTACAAACCCGACGAGGCCATCGACCTGAGGGTGTCAAAGGCGGTGTTGTGATCCGCTTTAAGGGCTTGCTCGACAACCTTTGAGCAGTCCGAGGGCGACAGCGCGCCGGTATCGACCTCAGCGTCGTAAAGCGCGTGCGCATGGCAGCTTTTGAAATGCCCGTAGGCCGTACCCGGGAATCGCCCGGCACGCTGCTGTTCTCGGGCATCGATGCTGGCCAAATCGCAGCGCACGCCCACGAACAAGACATTTACCCCGCTGAAGACCGTTAAGTAGTCTTGTAAGAACTCGGGTTCCAGTAAGACGTCGTCGATAATGATCTTGACGTTGGCATCAACCATCGCCCGCATCGCCCGTCGCATGCCGCGTAATAGCGCGTTACCGGCATCACCGAAGACCACTTTGGTGAATGGGGTTGGGCCATCGGTCACCGGCACCACATTCAGGCCTTGCGCGCCGAGGGTATGCTCTGGTGCATTGAGGCCGCGATATTTATCAGGTAGGCCATCGCGAAAGTGATCCAGCGCCATGTGTTGCCAGCAACCGGGCAAGGCTTTCTGTAAATGCTTAGCCAGCGTGGTTTTCCCTGCGCTTGAGGATCCGTTTAAGAAGATAACTTGAGCCGGCACTATGGCGCTCCGGATTAAATTTAGGGGGCAATGCTGGCATAGATTGAATGGGATGTAACCCCTAGAATGTTTCCTTTTAAGCGCGGTTAGGAGCCGGATGTGCGACGAGACCATCGCCCCTTGGGGTTGCACCGATTACAAAAAGGGTTGAGCCAATGGGTTAGCCAACATTTTCTGCGGCCGCAGTTAGACGGTTGTGGCGAGGGCTTAGAAATTATTGGGCCTTGGCATGTGTCGTTTTCTGGCGCGGGTATTTTTTTGGGTCGACATGTCCACATGATGGCCCTCCGAGATGCGCCGATTCGGTTGGCGGTGTTTGAAGGGTTGGGGCGGGTGCAGGTGGGCGATCATGTGTTGATCAACCCGGGCGCGCGAATCGTCTCGGCCGATTCAATCGAAATTGGCAACAACTGTATGCTGGCGATGCACTGTCATCTGTCCGATTCGGATTGGCACGATACCCACCATAGAATTTATGCGCCCGGTAAAACGTCGCCGATTCGATTAGGCGACAACGTCTGGTTGGGTGACAGCGTTAAGGTGTTAAAAGGCGTCACCATTGGCGATAACACCATTGTGGGCGCTGGTGCGGTGGTCACCAAAGACCTGCCCGCAAATGTGATCGCTGGCGGCAACCCAGCTCGGGTCCTACAACCTTTGCCAGCAGGTGACCTCACGACCCGCCAAGCGCTCTTTACCATGGCCGAGCCCTTTGAGGTGTTCGCCGAGGGGATTGCCCAAGCGCGGCTGAGCGGTAATACGTGGCTGGATTGGTTGCGGCATTGGTTGGCGCCAAACAACAAGGACTAGGCGGCAGGTCAATAGACCTTGAGGGGCAAAGTTACCATTTCACGGCTTGTTACGAGGTTCTAACCCGATATGTCTGTGAACAAGGAGGCTTTGCTGACAACGGCGTAGCCCGTGACGTGGCGTCAAAAGGCTGGCTGCGGCGCTTAATGCCCCTGCTTAATCGATCGCCTCTGGCGGGATACGGTAGTCTTGTGGGCTTTGACTCCCCAGGGCGCAGGCGGCGACCTGGCAACCCAGGCGGGTGGCCTGCAGAAGGTCTTTACCGTTTGAAAGGCCATAAATCAGGCCGGCTCTAAAGGCGTCACCACTGCCGGTTGCATCAACAATGGTTTGCACCGCGTCCGCCGGCACGTGTTGTTGCTGGCCGTCAAATGCTAAATCGACGCCATCAGCCGCGCGAGTCGTCATCAACGTTTGGGTCATCCCGGCGAGGTCCGAGGTGGGTATTTCAAGGGTCGCGGCCAGCACGGACATTTCGTGCTCATTGCCGATCACGTATCGGGCATGACCGAGGAGGTCGCGCAGGTCTTCTTGGGTAAATTTCGAAACCCATTGGCCTGGGTCGAAGATAAAAGGGATGCCCAATTGCAGCAGGTCTTTGGCTTGACGGGCCATGAGTTCTGGCGCTTCGGGGCCTAAATGCGCTAGATCAATTTCACCAATATTGGGCAATTTGCTGGGCAGGCGGCGAGTCTGTGGACCCGCATCGCCGGGATAAAAGCCGGTGATTTGATTGCCATGATCGTCGCTAATGATGGTGCAGCGGGCGCTGATCGGGCTGTTCGGCGAGATGGCAACGTAATCACAATTCACGCCGGCCTCAAAAAGATGCTGGCGATAGCCGTCTTCAAAATCATCGCCCGCATGAGACAAAAGGGTGGTTGCAACGCCCAATAAACCTAAGCCATAGGCGATATTGCCACCGCACCCGCCATAGCAGGTGCGGTAGGCGTGAATGGGCAGAGACGCATTTAAGGCTTCAACCTGGTACTCGGTTTGGTATTGCTGAAACGACCCTTGAAACCGCAATAAATGATCAAAAGCAAGGCTGCCGCACACGAGAATCTGCTTGGGTGGGTTTTGCATAGGGTTAACGGCGCTCGGCTGCAAAGGCTTCGCAGGCTGTGATGATTGTCTTTAGGTGCTCGGCGGAAACGTCTTTATGGAGCACCCAGCGCGCGCCGGATATTTTAATGCGGTGCTCGGCTAGATGGCTCGTGAGCGCGCTCAAGGGGTCGCCCTCCAGGGCTAAAAACACCATATTGGTTTGAACGGGTTCCGCCAGCGAAAATCCCGGGATCTTGCTCAGGGCTTCACCCAGAACGCGCGCGTTTTCATGATCCTCCGCTAAACGCGCAACATTATGCGTCAGCGCGTACAGGCCGGCTGCGGCGAGGATCCCGGCTTGGCGCATCCCGCCGCCGAGCATTTTTCGCCATCGACGGGCTCGTTGGATGAAATCTGCGTCGCCAACCAGTACCGATCCGGCCGGCGCGCCTAACCCTTTTGACAAACAAATCGAAATAGAATCAAAGGGTTGGCAAATTTCTTTAACGTCTATTTTTAGTTTTTCGGCGGCATTGAACACGCGCGCGCCGTCCAGATGACAGTTCAAGTTATGGTTGCGGGCAAGGCTGGTGGCTTGATGCGTGTAGTCAAGCGACACCGTTTTACCGCCCACGGTATTTTCCAGGCACAAAAGTTTGGTTCTCGCAAAATGAATGTCATCGGGTTTGATCACCCGCTGAATGTCCTGCAGTGCTAACTCACCGCGTTCGTTCCAAGGGATCGGTTGCGGTTGTATACCGCCTAAAACCGCGGCGCCACCGGCTTCATACTGATAGGTGTGGGCATCTTGGCCGGCGATGTATTCATCCCCGCGACCACAATGACTGAGCAGGGCGCACAGGTTGCTTTGGGTGCCAGAAGCTAGAAACAGCCCAGCTTCTTTGCCAGCGCGTTCAGCTAAGGTCGCCTCGAGCAGGTTAACCGTTGGGTCATCGCCATAAACATCGTCGCCCAGGGGGGCTTCGAGCATGGCGGCGCGCATCGCGGCGCAAGGTTGGGTGACCGTATCACTTCGTAGATCAATCATGTTGTTTAAGCCTTGGATCAAGCCTTGCTGAAGACAGCATCTTAAAGTAAGCGGATACTTTCGTCATCGCTTGATCCAAAGCGCCTGAGTGCCTCCGCATTCGGCCGAGGGCTTGGTTTGGCAATCGCATCAAGCGACGTTAACGGACCATGGCTTAAAACCAGGTACTGGCGTAACCCGAAGCCGGGCCAAGGTCCGGGCATCAGGCGTCCGAGGTTAGCGTTCCGGCATTCTAAATCGTTAAGCGCCTTGAGCACGTTGGCTAAAAGCGGCCAAATGTGGGTCTTGGAAAAGGTGCCGTCGGCAGTCGCTAAAATCGATCACGGCTTTAAATGGGCTCTGCAGGCCTCAGATTTAAGTTTGCTGCTAACCTGAACCAGGAAACCGGTGAGCGTTGAGCAAGATGACGCAGCCGAAAATCACCGGTCGTTGGTTCAGGGTATGTTGGGATGTCTCTTGGCGTATTGTTAGCCCAACAATACTCGGTAACCCTGCTCGATATTGATCCAACTCGGGTTGCGCTCGTTAACGCAGGTGAATCGACGGTGGTTGATCCTGAGATCACCACATTTTGAAGACAAAAGCCCTTGATCTCAAAGCAACATTGCTTGCCGAACCGGCCTATGAAACGGCCGACATTGTGATGATTGCAACGCCGACAAATTATGATCCGGAAACGAATTCGTTCGATACCCGTAGCGTGGATACCGTGGTTGACGCGGTTGTTGCCTGTAACCAAAATGCGATGATTGTTATTAAGTCGACCGTGCCAGTTGGGCATACAGAACGATTGTCCGCGCGGTTTGCAAAAAGCGTTATTTTGTTTTCGCCTGAATTCTTAAGAGAAGGCCAGGCGCTGCGGGACAATTTGTATCCGAGCAGGATTATTGTGAGCGGCCCTAAAGAGCCCCGCCAACGATTTTCTGAAATACTGCACTCGGTTGCTGACAAGCCTCATGTGGACGTGTTGTTGATGTCACCTTCTGAAGTCGAAGCGGTCAACCTGTTCGCCAATACGTACCTGGCCATGCGGGTATCTTTTTTCTAACGAGCTGGATCGTTATGCGCTATCGCACGACTTAGAGATCGTAAGCATTATCCGAGGGGTGTGCCTGGATGAGCGGATCGGGGCTGGGTACAACAACCCGTCTTTTGGCTCTGGCGGGTATTGCTTGCCAAAAGATACTAAGCAACTGCTTGCCAATTATGATCAGGTGCCGCAAACCTTGATCCAAGCGATTGTATCGTCGAATGTGGCGCGGAAAGATTTCATTGCCGAAGAAATTCTGAAACAGAACCCAAAAACCGTGGGTCTGTATCGCCTGGTAATGAAGGCGGGCAGCGATAATTTTAGGGCGTCTGCTGTTCAGGGGGTGATAATGCGCATCAAGGCCAAAGGCGTTAACGTGGTGGTTTTTGAGCCGTCGTTGGCGAAAGACCTGTTTTTTAATGCCAAGGTTATTCGGGGTCTGGCTGAGTTTAAGACAGTTTCGGATGTGATTGTGTCGAACAGAATGGCCGTTGAATTGGATGATGTGATGGATAAGGTTTTTACTCGAGATGTGTTTGGCGATAATTGAGGGCTGGTCGCATGCTAGTGCCCTTTAACGGCTGTGTCGGCTTCAGTCATAATCAACGTCGGCTAACGGCTAAGTCCTGATGTAATTGCTCTGGACACCTTTTTACTTGTCCCTTTGATGGGGTGGTTGGCAGAACAATTGCTGGGCAAGGCGGCTGTAACAAGTGAATCGTATCTGTGAAGTTAGTGGTGATGAGAGGCTCCTGCAGCCGCAGTCGACTTGTCTCGGTTGAGGTGCCGCATTTTTGATCGTTTAACGTTCTGCGAATCCAGACGACTTTGGTGCCCATTAAGAATAGTCCAGGGCATTGTTTTTGGCATACAGAACGCTGCGATGGTGTAGAATTTTCAACGTCTGAAAATGGGTGAGGGGGTTTGATGTATACAGGAATCGTCCAAGCGTGTTGCCCGGTTGATCACGTTGATCGAAAACCGGGATTGCTTACTTTCGGCATTACGCTACCGCCGGAGATCAGTGCAGAGGTTGCCCTTGGGGCCAGCATCGCCATCAACGGCTGTTGTTTTACGGTTACCAGCATGCAGGCGGTGGCGGCGGGTTTAGCCGTGACCTTCGACGCGATCCAAGAAACCCAAGACCTGACGAATATCCGTTCGATCGACTTCGGTTCAAGGGTGAATGTTGAGCGCTCAGCCAAGCAGAATGTCGAGATCGGCGGTCATGTGCTGTCGGGTCACATTGTTGGCACGGCGCCTGTGGTTGAGGTGCTGCACACTGAAAATAATTGTCGGGTCACCTTTGAGGCCAATCCAACTTGGCTCAAATATGTGTTCGAGAAAGGCTATTTAGCCATTAATGGCGCCAGCCTGACGGTTGCTGCATTGGATCGCGGCGCAAATACGTTTGCGGTGAACCTGATTCCCGAAACGCTAAAACGAACCAACTTCTCGGAGTTTTCATCAGGCAGCTTAGTTAATATCGAGATTGAGTCTCAATCGCAAGTCATTGTGGACACGGTTGAGCGCATCATGGCGGAGCGCTTTTCGGATCAATCTTGATCCGCTGGGGGTAAGACAACACCCTATATTGTTCCGCTTTGGCGCGATCTTCGCCGTGGCGCCCCAAAAAAGAGCACTCGGCCGATCACTCAACGGGTATGCAGTAGCATTTTTAACGCTTCTTCCGCACTTCAGCTTGAGCGCCGCCAATACACGTTCGCGGGTGCTGAACGATTGATCCGAAGGTCGCCTGATGTGGGCGGCTTTGCTAGAATGCGGTGGTTTACGAATCTTCAATCATTATGAGTCTCGATGACCGAGTACAAAGCACTATGAGCGCGCAACCTTTACAGCTTTTCGATACCTATGAGCGCCGGATTCGTTTGTTTGAACCGCTCAAAGCCGGCTTTGTTGGGCTGTATACCTGTGGGCCGACGGTCTACAACTACGCGCATATTGGCAACTTGCGAACCTATTTGTTTGAGGATTTTTTAAGACGGGTACTCATGGCTAATGGCTATGACGTGCAGCATGTGATGAATATCACCGATGTGGGGCACCTCACCTCGGATGCCGATTCGGGCGATGACAAAATGGAGTTGGGCGCCAAGCGGATGGGCATGAATGCCTGGGATTTGGCAACGTTCTATACCGAGGCGTTCCAAAAGGATCTGACGGCCTTAAATATTCTGCCGCCGAGTCTTTGGTGTAAAGCAACCGATCACATCCCGGAGCAAATCGCCTTCGTCGCGGATCTAGAGACCAAAGGCTTCACCTACCAAACAGCCGATGGCGTTTATTTTGACTCCCAGAAGCTGAGCGATTACGGCCACTTGGCGCGATTGGATATTGAAGGCTTACGACAGGGCGCGCGGGTCGACCCCGGTGCGCGCCGGTTCGTGACCGATTTTGCCCTTTGGAAGTTTTCAGCGCCGGAAGATCAGCGTCAGATGGAGTGGGATAGTCCCTGGGGTCGCGGTTTTCCGGGTTGGCACATCGAATGCTCTGCCATGTCGGCGAAATACTTAGGGGATCTGTTCGATATCCACTGTGGCGGTGAAGATCATATCCCCATTCACCATACCAACGAGATTGCTCAGACCGAGGCCAGTCGTGGCACGCGCTTGGCGAATTTTTGGTTGCATGGTTACTTTTTACAACTCGATCAAGCCAAGATGTCTAAAAGCAGCGGTGACTTCCTGCGCTTAGAATCGCTGGCAGAGCACCGGATCAGTCCGCTGGTGTATCGTTATTTTTGTATGACGGCGCATTATCGCACCCAGATGGCGTTCAGTTGGGAAAGCCTAAAGGCCAGCCAAACGGCGCTGAACCGTTTGTATCAGGCGGCGTTTGATTGGGGCGAGTCGGGCAAGGTATTGCCTGACGTGGTTGCGGCTTTTGAGGCCCAGGTCAACGATGATTTGAATTTTCCGCGCGCCTTGGCGGTGGTTTGGGAGCTCGTGAAATCAAAGGCCAGCGATGGCGACAAAAAAGCAACGCTTTTGAAGCTGGATGATTGGCTCGGCTTGGATATTGGACAATGGGCGCCGGCTGAACTGGTGGTGCCAGCGTCTGTTGCGGCTTTAGTCGTCGCCAGACAGCAAGCCCGAAAAGATCGTGATTTTGCGGCAGCCGATCTCATCCGGGGGGAAATTGAGGCGCTCGGGTTTAGCGTTGAAGATACCCGGGAAGGCCCTAAAATCGCCGTTTTGGCATCTTAAATTAAGCGGCAGCGGTTGGCTGCCTTGTTCTTGAGGACCGTTATGTCAGCGCCAGTTTCTTTTTTTGATGCGGTTAACGCCCGTCAGCAAGCACTGAATACCCTGTTGTGTGTGGGCTTAGACCCGGATGTGTCGAAGATCCCGCTTCGTTACCACAGCACGGCTCGGCCGATTTTATCGTTTTGTCGGGATGTGGTTGATGCGACCCATGATCTGGTGGCAACCTTTAAGCCTCAGTTCGCCCATTTTGCCGCAGCAGATGCCTTGGACGACCTTAAGGAGATCATCGCCTATTGTCGCGAGCTTGGGGTGCCCGTCATTCTGGACGCGAAGCGGGGGGATGTTGGCAGCACATCCGAGTTCTATGCTCAAGAAGCCTTTGATGTGTATGGGGCGGATGCGGTCACGGTGAACCCATATCTTGGCGGCGACTCGCTCGAACCGTTTTTAGAACGCGCAGACAAGGGCGTCATCTTACTCTGCCGAACGTCCAACCCGGGTGGCTCGGATCTGCAAAACCTCAAATTGGCCAGCGGTGAAGAGCTCTTTGAACACGTGGCGCAGCTTGCGGCAACCCAGTGGAACACACGCGGCAACGTGGGGCTGGTGGTGGGCGCGACGCGGCCCGCAGAGCTCAAGCGCGTTCGGGAAATCGCCGGCCCGATGACCTGTTTGTTACCCGGCATTGGCGCCCAGGGCGGTGACGTGGCGGCAAGCCTTGAAGCGGGCCGCGGTGGCGGGTTGATCATTTCGTCTTCCAGAGCGGTCCTATATCCTGATTCCGATGACGCTGGCGCCGTTCGCGCGGCAGCAAATGCGACGCGCGATTTGATCAACCGGTATCGCGGATGATCACGGCAGCGCGAATGGCTAAGGTTTTATTGGTGTTAGCCATTGGCGTTATTTTGTGGCTCGCGCTATCTGCGAATCCACCCAGGGCGGCGGGCTTATTTGATTTCGACAAGCTCAATCATTTAGCCGCTTTTTTCGTGCTGGCAGTGCTGACGGAGTACGCGTTTCCGACCTTAACGGCCGTTGCGCTGAAGCTGTTGCCGCTGCTGGGTTTTGGGATGCTAATCGAGGTGCTGCAGTATTGGGTGGGTTATCGTTATTTCGAGTGGCTGGATGTGGTGGCCGATCTTGCGGGCCTGCTATTGTTCCTGTTTGCACGAAAAACCCTGCGACGATACGTCGACCCGGTGATTCAAAAAGTGTTGGGGGCTTAGCTTAGTAGCCTAGTGCTTTTACACAGCTGAAACGCCGATGTCCTGCAAGGTTGACGTGAAACTGACGGCAAGGTTTTTGGTAAACTATCCCCACGGCGATCAAGCGCTGCCGTCAAGTTGTACTGGTCTAGGGCGGTCCCGCTTTAAACGCTAATCTCATCTGAGTCAGGCTGGTAATGTGAAACGGGTTGAACCTCCCAAAGGGTGTCGCCTCGAGGAATCAGCCGCTTTAGAATGCTTGGGCGCCGCTCAAGATACCGCCCTTGTGGCGCTACCGCTTGAATTGCGCCCAGATTGGGCAATGGTCTGAAGGCTTGTCCATCGCTCGGGTCTCATAATCGATTTCGGCTTTCGTCAGCAGTTCGAGCATCGATTGTGACGCGAGAATGAGGTCGATCCGGAGTCCGCGTCGTGGCTCGCGCTCAAAGCCTTTGCTGCGGTAGTCAAACCAGCTGAAACGATCGCTGATGCTTGGGTGTAAGTGCCTGAAGGTATCGGTTAGGCCCCAATCATAGAGCGTCTGCAGCCAGGCCCTTTCTTCGGGTAGAAAGCTGGTTTTGCCTTCCCTTAGCCAGCGCTTTTGGTTATCCAAGCCGATGCCGATGTCTTCATCAATGGCGGCGATGTTCATGTCTCCGATAACGAGGATGTTCTCACTGGGCGTAAACCGGCTTTCTAGAAGCTGGGTTAGGCCTTCATAAAAAGCCACTTTATTGGGGAACTTGGTCGGATGGCTGCGATTTTCGCCTTGTGGAAAGTAGCCGTTAATCACGGTGACTTTCCCCAACTTTGGATCTCGGTATTCCGCGCCAATCAGTCGACGCTGGGCGTCATGGGCTTCTCCAGGAAGGCCTTTGAATACTTTTTCAGGTTTGTGTTTTGATAACAACGCAACCCCATAGTGGGTCTTTTGGCCGTGGATTTCGGCGTGATAGCCGAGTTCCGCAATGTCATCAAACGGGAAGTCATCATCCGAGACTTTACTCTCTTGAATACCAATGACATCGGGGTCGAAACGCTCAATAATGGATTTGAGTTGATGCAGGCGCATTCGGATACTGTTGGTGTTAAATGAAATGATGTTCATGGGTTGTTTCCATAGGTTGTTGCAGCGGCTTTAAATGAAGTCCGCAGTCATGAACGCACTCATTTTAGAAAATCGATCAAGTCGCAGAACTGTTTGAGGCCTTCGCCTCGATGGCGAGCAAGACGCTTGCGGGCGTTGGGGTATCGATTCTCAAGACCTGATGCTTGGCTTAGATCGTCACAGGCCCAAAGCGCAGTCCTGACCAAAGCGTCACGATCTGCTTGAGCCCGAACGGGATTAGGGCCCATCTTGACCGGATTGCGTTTCCAAAAAAGCGAACCTCGTTTGGCAGCAGAAGGTGGGGGTGTTTTTTTGACCGGCCCGCTTTCTGCGATCATTTCAACGCCAAAGTCTTGCTACGCCGCACGGCGCCTTCAAGCTCTTAACACGCGGTGGCGCTTATCGGTGCAGGAATGCCGTCATTTTTTTCAAATAAGGTCACCTGTTTGAAATCGGTGAATTCACCGGCATCAAAATACATGCCATGCTCGGCGCAAGCCTCGTAGCCAATATGCGGTTGATCGGCATCCTTAATATGCTCCATCGTTTTGCCGCATCGCGGGCACGCGCAATCTGTAATGTCGTTATTGGCTTTGCCGGTTTTTGCATTACCGGTGTCGAGAAACTCCGACATCCATTTGTCTTTAAGTTGCTCGGCTTCGCCTAAATCAAACCAGATGCCTTGGCAGCCGGTGCATCGGTCAATTGTCATATTACGGCCGTAAGTGGCTTCTTCCATCGGAGCGTTACATTTTGGGCAATCCATTTGCGGGTCCTCTAATCGTTTTTGAAGCGGCGCTCTGCGCGAGTCGCGTTGTGTGATGCAGTATACCCAAGCTGCAAGTTTTGTGTAGCGGTTCGTGGGCTTAAGACCCTGCGCGCGAATGG
>CAJJAX010000043.1 GCA_905182155.1 uncultured Pseudomonadales bacterium | reverse complement strand
CCATCGCCGTCATCATCGGGGTCCGCCACATCGCCCACCCCATTGCCATCCGTATCCTCAAACTCAAAGGGGTCCTCATCAAAGGCATCCCGAACATCACCGACACCATCGTTATCGCTGTCCTGGGTCTCGGCGGAATCATCCGGAAAAGCATCGGCATTGTCTCCGGTGCCATCGCCGTCGCGATCACTGCTTTCGCTCGCGTCCAAAGGCAGGGCGTCCACGCCATCTAAAACGCCATCGCCATCGGAATCGGCCTTATCTGGCGACGTGCCTTGCGCAGTTTCATCCGTCATTCGAGACCTCGTCCCCATCGATATCCGCATCACAGACATCGCCTTTGCCGTCTTGGTCGAGGTCTGCTTGATTCGCATTAGCCACGTCCTGGCAGTTGTCCAGGTCGTTGGTGACGCCATCCTCATCCCCGTCGCTTACCGACAGCGCAATGGCGTCAATAAAATCTGTGACCGCTTGGACATCTTCCGCTCGAGGTAGTTGGTTACGGCCACCGTGGCCCTGCTGCCCCTGCCCTTTGTTTAGAAACGTGTACTGCGAACCATTTTTGATATTAACTTCAATGTAAGACCGCACCAGGCGGAAGTTTGCTTCCTGAACCGAGGTTGATGAGCCAGAAGCATAAACAAGCCTGGTTGAACTGGCCGCGCCGCCGCTAACATGACACCCAATACACGTGCCTTGAATGATCGGCGCCACGCGGGTTTTATAAAGTGTAAAGAGTGCCGCATCATCGCCGAACGCGCTGAGGGTGGTGAAGAAAAGCAGTAGCGGTAGCAGGCGTCGACTCATTGAGGTGCGTCCTAAATTGATTCATTAGTGTTTAAACGTGTAAATTTTTGATCCAGGCCACTTGCGGGCATTTCATCACTCACCTGACCTTGACGCGTAAAAAACTGTCCGCTGGCATCAATTGCCAAAAAATCACATTCCAGCGTCCGAAGCCAGTGCAGCCCGTCCGGTTGCCCTTTCAGCAATGCAATGGTTGCAATCGAGCCCGCAACCACACTTTGCTCGGCAATCACGCTCACGCTTGCAAGACTTTCTACGGGCATTCCCGTCGCCGGATTGAGCAAATGGCTGAAGCGCTTGCCTTCAATATCAAAGTAACGCTCATACCCGCCACTGGTTGCTAAACCTGCATTGGCAATGCCAACCTGCGCGATAGCGCCAGGGCCATCTGGGTCTTTGATGCCGATGCGCCAGGGCAGCCCCTCAGGGTTTGTCCCAACGCAGAAAATATCGCCGCCTAAATTCACCACCGCGTGCTGAACACCGGCTTCCCGGATCCGTTGCGCCAAGGCATCTGCTGCGTACTCTTTTACGACGCCGCCCAGGTCGATCTCCATGCCAGGCATGCCAAGCCGCACGCCTGCATCGCTGAGCTCGACCTTCTGCCAATCAATCAAGGCCAAGATTGGGCGCAGCTCATCAGGCGTTGGCAATTGCAGTCGGCCTTTTGTCCAAACCCTGCGCAGCACCCCCGAGGTGATATCGAATAACCCATCACTCAGCCCCCAACAAACCCCGGCATACGCCAAAATGGCGCGGCATTCGGCATCAATCGGCACGACCGAGCCGCCGGCCGCCGCATTGATCTGGGCCGTAATACTGTCGGTGGTGAATCGTGAATATTGCGTCTCAAAGCGCGCCGCCTCGCGCTGGCAATCCTCAGCGACCTGTTGGCAGAGCGCGGGATCGCCAGATAGTTTCAGCTCGCAGGGGCTCCCCATGGCGGTAAACCGAAAGACCTGCAGGCTTGTCAGAATCGGTACGCCGCGCCAAGCGACAGCACCTCAAAGTCGACCAATCCGGGATGTTCTGTTTTGGTGCTGGATAACGCGTAACCCGAGCCGCTGTCATAGCGCTCGTACTGCATTGAAACTTGGACGCGGCGAATGCGGTAACGCGCCTTCAGGCCATAACTGACCGCGCCAAACGTTGAAAGCCTGAAGTCACTGGATTGCGCCATGGTATCTGGCTGATCATAGCGGTCCCAGGGCGTATAAAAGGCCGCCTCGCTCTGGCTGTAGTACCGCAACATCGGGCCCCACTGCACGCCCGCCTCATCGCCCAGCATCCAGCTCATCGCGAGGGTATGCGCCCCGACCGAGTAGGAATCCCAGAAGTACCGATAGTTCACGGCAAGGCTACTGGTCTGCCAATCAACATAACGCCGGTAATTCGCTGTTAGGGTGCGTTCAACGCGGTTGTCAGGCCGAATATCGCGTAGCTTATAGGGATCCGATAATTCGCCCGTCCGTTTGGTGATGCCAAACCCCAGATTGAGCATTGAAACCGGACTTAAGAGCTGGTTCACCGAGGCGTAAAATGACCGCGTCTGCTTCGCGCCTTTTTCCAATCGCTGAAATAATTGCGCGTCTGTGGGCGTTAATTCATCGCTGGCATAACTGACCGACAAGGCAAGAGTCGTATTTTGCTTGAAGAAATCCTGCTCGTAATTAACCCCCATTGAGCGGGAATGGTAATCGTGCTCCCCAGAATAACCGACCGAAACCCCGAGGGACTGCCCGCGCCAATGGCGGGTTAGGGTCACATCCACCCCATTGCGCGAATCATCAATGCTGGCGCCAGACATAATCAGATCGCCGCTGCCGTCGCTCGCGGCCACGGTACCCCAGGGCGACGCGCCGCTCATGGCTTCGTTGTCATAGCCCAAAGACATCGACCAATCGCGCCCGATTGGCGCGCTCAAATTAAATTGATTGGTTTTAACCTGAAAACGCTGCAGATCGCCAAACACAACCTCTGCAGCCTTGGCATCGCCCTCTTGGTAAACCGAGGTATTCACCGACACCACGCGCTCGGTGGGCTGGCTGGCCGAGAATGCCGGCAAAGACAAGGCTGCGGCTGACAACAAGGCCAACGGGGAGAGCGGCTTCTTAACATCCATCAGTTGCACCCACAACCGCCACCGGCGGTCGCCCCACCGCCACTGGCCGCTTCTTTGCTGAAAAAGACCTGATCAGAGAGCCTGGCGTCTAAAACGTTCGGGGTCAGTTGCATTTCTTGCTGGGCCAGGCGGTCTCGCTCCCAAGGCTCGACCGTTTGGCAACTGGCTAGCAATAAGACCAAAAGCCCGGTCACGATTCTTAAAACCTTATGCACCACTGTCGATCACCGCCTTAATATGCACTCGCAATTCATCCTCATCGCCGTCACGAAAGCCTTCGTGAACTTTGGTAACAACGCCGCCCCGGTTAATCACGAAGGAGCTTGGCATGGCGTTTAAGCCATAGGATGCTGATACCCGCCCTTGCTCATCAACTAAACTGTCATAGCCCACGCCAATCTTGGTTAAAAACTTTCGGGCCTTTTTAAGATTGCGATCAACATTAATGGCCAGCACAACAAACTCGTCTGAATCAATAGTCTGCCGCAGCGCCTCAATTTTCGGCATTGCAACCAGGCAAGGACCACACCAGGACGCCCAAAAATCTAAATAGACCACCTGCCCAGAATAGTCCTTCAGGGCACGCCGTTCAGTGTCGTCGAGCAAATTAGCCAATTCAAAGTCTGGCGCCCGCATTCCGGCCGAGAGTGACCCCTCGGCCAACGTTGCCGCAGGCAGGCTAATCAAAAAGCTGGCCAAAGCCAACCCCAATGCCAGGCGACGTAAGGCTTGGTGATACCGGCAAGCGTGTTTCAATCGTTGTAGGGCGTTGAGAAGATCTAACCGAGGCCACTGGTCATCCAGGACTCGTGTAGAAACGCAAAAACCATCCCGGCCTTGGGCTGGCACCATTGCGGGCAAGTTCAAACTGTCCACGGCTTGATAACGGATAAAACGCATGATGTTGTCGTCCTGTTGATCGAGGTCCTCGGGCGTCAGCCTCCTAAAACTCTGTCAATCTTGCTGTAGCACGGCCTTAGCCCGGGCGAGGCCATCATGATCCAGCGCCGCAGTCACGTGCCGTCTCGCCATGGTTTCAACCAGTTGTTTGCCACGATCATTGCTTAAATCCATCGTGCCACCGGTCACCATTGCCGTGGCCAGGCCGCCCATAAGATGCGCAAACGCATAGTCTTCAAAGGTTTGTTCAAAGCTGTAGCCCGTAATGCCGCATTGCAACAACTGATCATGGTAGGCCTTGACCAGTTCGCGCTCATGATCCCGTCGTAACTGCACGTCCATCGAACCACCCAGCAGGTAAGCCAAGTCATACGCGCCAGGGCCTCGGCCGATGCCTTGCCAGTCGATCACCATCACTTCGCCCGAGCCTTCTGGGCCAAACATCAGGTTTTCGACCCGGTAATCTTGATGCGCGATGGTCCACGGGCTTCTTGCCGCCAGCGTCTGGTTGAATTTAAGGTAGTTGCCAGCAAACAAGGTATACAACGCTTCACCGTTTTCAGGCAAACAATGCCCGAAGCCTTCTAAAAAGGCCGGTAGAATTTGCACCAACAATTGATCGACATACTCAATTCTCGGCCCGGTCATGGCCAGAATCCACTCATATTCAGGGGCCTGCGCGCGATCCCACCAAACCGCATGAATACTCGCCAGCACCCGCACGGCCGCAAAGGTTTGATCAAGCGTCATCCCCTCGGTTTGCGACACCAGCGTCAAGCGACTGAGGTCCTCCATCACGATCACGAAATCTGCCGTGCCCTCAATGATTTCGGCCAAGTAAATGACCGGTAGCCCCCCCGGCACTTGCGTCGCTAAGCTCTTATAAAACCGAACTTCTGCTTCGAACATGCCCAAGGCCACGCCTTGGGCGCGATTGTCTTCAAACGAGGAAGGCAGTTTGACCACGACACTGTCCGGGCCGGTCGCGTTTGAGTTGGTCCGCCCGAGTCCAACGCGAAAAATGTCGCCCATCAGGCCAACACCTTGCCCAATCTGGGTAATTTCAAGGGTTTCAATCGTCTCGTTGAGCACCGCGCTCAGCCAATCGGCCGTTACCTCATCAATGGTCTTGGGAATCATGCTCGCTTCTCCTTGTCACGCCGATCATCAAAGGCTTCTAGCATGTCGCATAACGGCGCGCCCTGTCGAGACCCAGACCGCATTTTTACCGTTTAAGCGCGCAACAAAAACCGGTGCTTTATCCGTCTTGCATAGGTCGAGCGCGCCTTACAACCAATGTTGTGGCCGACGCGCCCGGATGCCCTGGTCCAGGATCGTGTACCTTGATTGGCGCAGACCAACACTGCTCGACCAATTTATCGAACGTCGCAATTCAATTGCGCGCGAATTCACTCTAAACTCAAAAAAACGAAGCAATCAGCAATGTTAAAACCAACAGGAGCACAACGTGTTTGATTTCAGCAACAAGGTCGTCCTTATTACCGGTGCAAGTTATGGCTTTGGAGAACAGTTTGCCTACGCGTTTGCAGACGCTGGCGCCAATTTAATCCTCACTGCGCGCAGCGAAGACGCCCTGACGCAAGTGGGTAAAGCGTGCGAAGTAAAAGGTGCCAGCGTCTGCGTTGTTGCCGGCGATGTTTCAAATGAAGCCGATGTGAATGCCGTGATCCAAGCCGGCATTCAGCAACTCGGCAAAATCGACGTTTTAATTAACAATGCCGGCATCGCCGATCCTCGAGGGGTTGCAGCCGAACAATTTGATACCGAAACCTTCAACCGTATTATTTCGGTCGATTTAACCGGCGCGTTTATGTACGCCCGCGAATGCGGACGCCACATGCTCGAGCGCGGCAGCGGCTCGATTGTCAACATCTGCTCGATTATGGCCAGCGGTGGGAGCGAAAATAACGTAATCGGCTATGCCGCTGCCAAGGGCGGCCTGGTGAACATGACGCGTCAGATGGGCACGGAATGGGCAGACCGCGGGGTTCGGGTGAATGCCGTATCGCCTGGGTTTGTCGTAACAGAGATGACCCGCCCAATGCTCGAAGCCATGGGCATGGATAAGTGGATCTCTAGCCGAACGCCCATGCGACGTTTGGGTGAGGTGCAAGAAGTCACCAACGCGGTGATGTTCTTGGCCTCAGATCTTGCCAGCTATATTACCGGCGTGGATTTATTGGTGGATGGCGGCACGAATGCAAGTCATGGCACCTTCCAGATGCCGCCCATTCATCACGAGTGGAACACAGACCGGCCGATGGTGCCCAGCCCCTATGTGCCTGTTCAGCCGAGACCCGACTGGTATCAAGCACTGGAAGGCGGCATTCCGGGCTTGCATTACCCGCTCCCTGAACCGGATCAGAACGACTAAACGCGCCAATCAGCAATCTAGAACGCGTGCTGCGCTAGCGCCTAGGGAATAATGTTTAAACGGGATCAATGTGCGGGCTGCGAACCACCGCAGCCCACTTGTGGGGCTGCGCCGATTTGGCAGTGGCGCTCCGAGTCGAACGAAAGGCGCTCTTAACGAGACCTCACTGCTTTTGAAGAGCAGGACGCAGACCACCGCGCTGACGCCACCACCCGCCATGCTATCAAACTTTGCAACGGGAGAACCACTGAATCCACAAAGAAACCCAAGGGCGCGGCCGCGCGGCTTACCGTAACTCGAACCCAATCGGCATCCGGGTCATCCCAGAAATAAAGGTGGAATTCAGCCACTGGGGCGGCTCTAAAACCCGCAGGTTCTTCAAACGGGTTAGCAGTTCGGTGAATATGGCGTCGATCTCGAGCCGAGCATACCACTGCCCCAAACAGACATGATGCCCACCACCAAACGCGAGATGCCGCTCGCCCTGTCGCGTTAAATCTAAACGGTGCGGCTCAGTAAAGACCCGAGGGTCGCGATTGGCCGCGCCGTAGTACATCACAACTTTGTCGCCTTGCTGCATCGTTTGGCCCCCTAACACATAATCTTGAGTGAGGGTTCTGCGCATATAAATAACCGGTGAGGTGAACCGCAGCAGCTCCTCTCGCGCCAACGGTAGCCGGCCAGCAGGATCATGGGCGAGTTGATCCCAAGCGCCGTTTAAATGGATCAACTCATAAGTCCCCGTACCCACTAAGTTTCGGGTGGTGTCCCCGCCTGCATCCACCAAGAGCATAAAGAACAAAAGGAACTCCTCGTCGGTGAGTCGCCGGCCGTCTAACTCCGCACTCAATAATTGGCTGGCGAGGTCATTGCCAGGATGAGCGCGTTTGTCTTGGATGACCGTCATGGCATAGCTAAACATCGACTGGATCGCCTCGGCGCTTGCGCCTTCGGCCAGGCTCGCAGGATCCGTATGGATAATTTCGGTTAACCGATAGAGCTCCCGACCATCCGACAAGGGCAGTCCCATCAGGTCTGCAATGACAAAACTCGGCATCTCGCCAGCCACTTCAGACATAAATTCGCATTCGCCCTTGTGCGCGACTGCGTCAATAATGGTGGTCGCCAACGCTTTAATTCTGGGCTCATAGTCCCGCGCCGGCCCCTGGGTGAAGGCCCGACTGATTAACTTTCGGTAACCGGTATGTTCGGGTGGGTCCATCATGAGCATCATTTTGCTGCTCGCACTTGAACCGCCCACATCCGTCATGGGATCTTGAATCATGATCGTCGGCGAGGAGGAAAAAACCGCCGCGTTACGCCCAATATCATGAACATCCTGATATCGAGTGACTGCCCAGAAGCCGCGGCCGCCCGCTTCTTCATGCCAATAAACGGGCGCCTGCGCCAACAGATGATCGTACTGCGCAATGGGATGCCCGCCTTCGAACGATGCAACATCCAGTAAATTGATTTTCACGATTTGTTGTCCCCTTGTTGTGGCCTTTTTGGGTGGCAACGACCGCACCGAGCCGGCTGAACCTCGCTGTTTTATCATCTTGGGGCCCTCTTCCGCTGACCGCGCCTTGCCGCCTGATTAAGATACCGCGCAAACCAACGACGATCAACGCGCTCTAACGCCGCCAGAATCCAAACGATCAGCTTACCAATACCCTACAAGATATTGATTATTAGACAGTTTTAATGCTACACCCTCACCCTCACCCTCACCCTCACCCTCACCCTCACCCTTACCCTCATGCTCAATGTTTTTAAACAACATGATCGATACAGGGCTGATACCGAAAGCAATCAACATTGTGATCATTCACCAGGCCCATCGCCTGCAAATAGGCATACACAATGGTCGAGCCGACAAAATTAAAGCCCCGCTGCTTTAAATCTTTGCTGATTTGATCCGACAGCGGGGTTTTGGCCGGCACATCGAGCATCGTTTGAACTTGATTGATGATCGGCTTGCCGTCAACAAAATGCCAGAGATACTGACTAAACGTGCCCCACTCAGCTTGAACGGCCAGGAACGCGCGGGCATTTTGCCGAGCGCTGCTTATTTTTAACCGATTGCGAATAATTCGCTCGTCTAACATCAACCCTGCCAATTTTGCGTCGCTATAGCGTGCGATCTTTTTGGGGTCAAATTGGTCAAATAAGGCGCGATAGCCTTCGCGCTTTCTTAACACCGTGATCCACGCTAAACCCGCTTGCGCGCCCTCCAAGACTAAAAACTCAAACAGCGTTGCATCGTCATGGGTGGGCAAGCCCCACTCTTCATCGTGATATCGTGTATACAGCGGATCTTCTCCGCACCATTGGCAACGACTCATCCTATTGGCGCCTCCTTCGATGATGGTATTGGCTTAGAACGCGCCTGACGCGCCCCTTGACGCGCCCCTTGACGCGCCCCTTGATGCGCCCCCTTGATGCGCCCTTGATTCAAGCGATCAGCCGCGCCGACCTAAAACCCGCCTCTTGATCAAGCGATTATCTTCTTCGGGCGCGACCGCGTTCTAGGGCGCCGCGACCGGGTCCTGTGTGCGTTATCGCCTATCTTGGCGCTTCCGTCGAAGGTTTTCTGGCGCGCTGACCGCAAGTTGGTCACCCAGATCAAAGCGTTTGAGAGTGCTTATCCCGACGTTCTTTGTCTCCGTTGCTTTGAGTACCCTTAACCCGATCCCATTTGACGCCGCCGAGCGTTAGAATAAAACACGGGGCCCTGGCTGAGGCCGCATCGCAATGGGTGCGCCGGCAGCGCCACACTGGGTTCAGAGCCTGAAACGGTGATCACAGGGTTGACCGATCGACCCAGTTAATCAGCAACCGACGCCGCGTCTTTACCCGTCATAAACCGCGCAACCGATCGATGATAATTTTGAACCGCGGGCTCATTGCGGCCAAAAACAAACGCCGCATTGGCGCCGGTATGGATCGATTGCTGAATCCCAAAGCCGATTCGGTAATCTTCGTCTCGGACCGCCTGCAAGACCATCGCGCTAAAGTTTTCCGTGGCCTTGAGCGCATCGGCTGTTTCGGGTGGTGTCGCCGACAGAATAGACTGAATCGTCTGGGTGCTATTGGCATCCGGCCCTGGTAGGACCTGACTCACCAAGCAGTGACCCCCCAGAATCCCAGAGATTGATAAATTCGGAAAACAGGAATGAATCAGCCTTATGTGTTCCTCTGGCGCCCAATCTGATTGGGCTTGCTCGCTTAACGCGCCCAAGGTCTTGCGACCAAAGGTTAAACGTTGATGGGGGCCCATAGGTGTCCAGCACCAACAGATTCCCAACCGTATGCTGACCCACCGTCGCGCCGTGCACCAGGTTGTGATGATAGGCCTCTAAGTAGCCATCCATGGTGACCTTCCAGCCCGGGCCATCCAAAACCCGAACCTCGTGTAAGTGCCAGTCAGCAAGCGCAAGGGTATCGAGCTCGGCCGCAAATTCGCCCAGCCAAGCGTCGATATCCATGGGCTGCGATGGCGTGAGCGTGACCCAAATCAGCCCGCAACGCTCGGCGCAGGGTAGTTCGGTTAAATGAAAGTCAGCTGGGTCAACCTCGCCAAAGGTCTCGGCGCCATAACGGCCAATCAAAGCACCATCTCGATCGTAGGTCCAAGCATGGTATGGGCAGGAAAACACGCGCGCCGCGCCGCAACCGTCATCGCACAACCGTGACCCGCGATGGCGGCACGCGTTCAAAAAGCATTTCACCTGGCCGTCTTGGTTCCGAGAAAGGATGATTGGGGTTTCAAGCACGGTCATCGCTTTGTAATCCCCGGGCTTGGGCAGTTCTATAGACAATGCCAGCGCCAAAGGCAGCTGTTTAAAAATGCCTTCGCGTTCCGCCTGATAGCGCGTCTTATCAATATAAGCCGCAATCGGCTGCTGCATAATATCTGGCGCCAGATCGGTGGTTTGGTGTTCAAAGTGTTCCAGGGCTCGTGCTGCGAGCCCCAGCATTTCGTCATGTCTTGATTCGGTCGTCACAAGCTTCTCATTCTAAGTTTAGGGGGCCATGGGCCTCGATGAAGGCCTGCCAGGCTGGCAAGGCTTCAGGGTAATCCGCTTTGAGCCGATTGCCGCCCAGCACCACGCGATCAGGCCGATTCAAACCCTGGCTATAGTCACTTGCCGGCACATAATACAAAAACGCAATCACGCGTTTTTTGAAACGCCACTGCCCATCCGGCGCTCGGCGGTAGTCATCGCTGTACCGCATGGCGGCAATCGAGACCACGCCATTGGGCGTTGTTTCGGCGTGACTCAGCACCAAACCGGTGGCGCGATCAGGATCCTCGGGGTCAATTTCGATGGTGGTATCGTGGGTCCAATGGTAAGCCGGGCCCCGAATTTTGAAGGTTTTCTCAAACAGGGTTTGGATGGCCTGCTTGCCGTCCGCCACCATCGAGCCATTGGGCGCATCAAAACAAGCATCTTCTGTGAATAAGGCCATCAGCCTCGGCATATCGTGCTCATCACAGGCAATGGCATAGGCTGTCACAATGTCGCGAATCGCGTCTTTAGACTCGAGACGATCTAACCGCGCGGCAACCGCTTCCAGTGTCGGGGGGATGGTCATTAACTTGTTGCTCCCGCTCGCAGCAGTCTTTGAGCATTTTGGGTGTAAGGTTTCGCTTCCTGACGCACATTATAGTCTTGCTGATCCCAACCTGAAAAATTGGTGCCGAAGACCAAGCGGTCGCCATTAACATGCTGGGTGAGCAGCTCGAGCGATGCCGCATCATGAACATGGGTATCAAACCAGAGCCGGTGCAGCAGCGCATCGAACGCGCCCTCAGCCCGTAATTCAGCGCCTGCCCAGGGCCTTTTTTGCGCGGCCATGCGCATCCGGCCATAGGCATAACCGGTCGCCCCGCCGCCATGGCTCAGACAAATATCTAATTCAGGGTATTGCTGCAAAATACCGCCGTAGATCAAGGTGCAGACCGCAATGGTCTCCTGGGCCGCAAAACCAACGATGATGTCCAGGTCAAATTGTTTGAGGTTGGCGTCGCCCAAAGGCCCATCAATGCCCGCTGGCGCCGGATGGATGAACAAGGGCACATTTAGATCAATGAGCTTTTCATAAAACGGGTTAAGCCGGGCATCGTTGAGCGGCAGGCCAAAATCGGTGCCGATATAGGCGCCTAAAAACCCCAGTTCATGCACCGCGCGGTCTAATTCTTCAACGGCAAACCCAATATCCTGCATCGGCACCGCAGCAAAAGCCGCCAGCCGCTCGGGGTAATCCCTTACGAGTTCGGCGAGGGCATCGTTGTGGGTCCGGCAAAAGGCCTGGCCCTGGTGCGCATCGATAAAGTGGAAGTAGGTTAATGGGTTCGGCGACAGGACCTGAAAGTCGATGCCCGCTTGATCCATCGCTTGGACCCGAAGGTCCGGGTCCATAAAAGGACTGCCGCGATACTTGACGCCGGTGAGCTCGTAATTGGCCACCTTAAACTTTGGCCGCTCATCAAAACTCAAGGTGGGTCCGTGCGCGCCGGCGGCGCCCATCGTTGCTTCAAGCACCGCGTGGGCATGGACATCGATTGTTTCTGCGGATTCAAGCGTCATTGCGGTGCCCCTTTTGTGATGGCCTCGACCGCCTGGCGCCTGAGGATGTCGGCCCCATAGTGCGCAACCCGCCAGCCCGGGGGATCCGTGCGCTCAGGTATCGCTGGTAACGACAATAATTCCCCATTTAAAACAACGTCTTTAACGTTACCTGGACGGCCCAGCAACGTAACGTCCCGATCGACCTCGCCGCCAACAACAATAATGTCGGCCAAGTAGCCCGGCGCGATGGCCCCCACCTCGCCAAACAAAGATCGGCCTTGAATTTGAAGCCCGCGAGCGGCCTCGGAAGTGCCTGCCTGGATGGCCTCAAGGGGGCTAAAGCCTAGGGTTTCAACGAACACTTCGAGTTCACGATAATGCCAGTCGCCATAAGGGGTCAGCGAGAACCCGCTTTCAGTGCCGCACAATAACGGCACACCGGCGGCTTTCGCTTTCTGCAACATTACCGCGCTGTCTTCAATTTCTTTCTTAAACAGCGCCATGAGTTCTGGGCTGGCCTGAATGTGCTTGCCGTACTGCGCAAGGTTTGCCTGAAAGGTGAAGGTGGGCACAATGGGGATCATTCTGGTTGCAACCGCCGCCAGCGCCGCATCGTCCATAAACGTCGCGTGCAAGATCAAATCGATTCCGGCCTTCGCGGCATTTTGAATGGACGCCGCACCGCGGCAATGCCCCACCACCGGCGTGCCAAGATCATGGGCCGTATCGATTGCCAGCTTTAACTCATCGAAGTGCCAAACTTGTTGCTCACCGGCCAGATTTTGGCGCGGCGTGAGTCCGGTGACATGAAGCTTTATCCAGTCAACGCCAATCTTAATTTGCCGACGCACTTCCGCCACGATCTCAGCGGGTGAATTCACCACGCGGCCATAACCGATTCGGCCCTGATCCGGAATTAAGCGCCCGGCGGTGCCCCCCACCGAGGTCATGAGCGCATTTCCCCCGGTCGACATACGGGGGCCACGAACAATGCCGGCTTCGATGGCGTCTCTTAAATCAACGCCGACATCAAACAAGCTGTCCGCATCTAAAAAGCTCGTTACCCCAGCGTGCAATAACTTTTGAACGTTTGCTGCTGCGACAATCGCGCTCAAACCCTCCCGCGTTCGGTGATAGAACAACTCATCGTTCGAGCTCACTTCATCAAAGCTAATGTGACAATGGGTATCGATCAGGCCCGGCATCACGGTGTGGCCGGTCGCATCCACAATGTGCGCCCCGGGCTGGCCCAAAAGATTGGGGCCAACTTGCGTGATCTTGTCATCAATGACCTCAACGTCGGCCAGGATGGGCGCTCGCCCTAACCCATCCACAACCCGCCCATTGCGGATGACCATACTGCTAGCCTGTGTCACGTCTACTCCTTATTGCGCGGATCTTCCGGTATGAATGCCCGGATTAAACCGCTGAGCCCACAGGCGCCCAGGCAAGCAAGGACGGATCTGATTCAAACTGATTGGCGACGAGTTGAATCCCAAAGGCCGTCGCAGCTTGTTTGTATTGCATCCAAGACTGCACCGCCGCGATGGGCGTGCCAGGCCCATCATCGAACTGAATGGGGCCATAGACATTGGCGGTGTAGATTAAATCCTCATGATCACCGACCCGCTGGGTGGCTTCATGCCGGGCGCCAGCAGGCTCAAAGAACCAAACCCCAGGGCCATAGCCTTCAGGTGGGCCCGCTCGGTACCCAATGTGTCCGCTCAGAACCAGAAAATCGGCAGCGCCTAAATGATAGTGCGGGCCCGCCACGCCGTTATGACGAACAATCAATGAACTAACGCCGGTTTCTTCGCTCACCCGCAACACTTTCAAAGCAATATCCGGCAAAGTTGGATCAACAATCCAGGGTATGGCGCGGGTATCAACAAAGTGCGGGTGCACAAAATCAGCGCCGGCCGCTGACGCATCAACCAACTCACCGGCATTGCTGCCTGCAATGGCAAGCGGCACGGCCGCACTGCGCGCGGTTTGATCGCGGGGTTGCATGCATTCAGCCAAGGTATTCGGCACTAAGGTGATGCCCTGCGCGTCGGCGCCGCTTTGCAGATCCATCGCCGTTAAGAGGCTCAGCACGGTGCGCTGCGCCGATAAGAACGCCACAGGGCCATAAAAGTTGGCGAGGAATTCGGTGTCCTCGAGTGCTGTCATTCCGGCAACACAGGCATTTGCCGGCACATAACCCCACACACCGGGGCCAATGCGACTGGCCAGTGGGCCATCTTGATAACTGAGTTTGCCCGATAGGATGAGCAGGTCCATCGCCCCGAGGTGTAACAGGTCCGACGTACTGACCCCTTGATCCATTTTAACAATCGCCGAAAACCGACCGCTTTCGCGGCTGGCGCGTAGCGGTTTGAATTGCCAATTCGGCGCGCAGGCTAACCGGATCCACGGTAACTGATTGGTATCCACACCGCCTTCTATGCCGGTGGGATCAAAATCTGGGTTGTATTCTGCACTCATGCTCAAGCCCCCTAAAATGTCTATCTTGGCATCATACGAATAACCCATCGTTGCGCAAGTCGCGCGGCGCGACCGGTTTGGTTTAAGCGCCTGTGACGTTAATCCCCACCTGATCGGTCATCCGGCCAATAACCGCTGCCTGCTCGAAGCCCAATGCCTGCAGATTGACAACCAGATCGTGCGCGGCCTCCGGCGCGACGCTGATGAGCAGCCCGCCGGAGGTCTGGGGATCAAACAAAAGCGACTGCCGCGCAGCGAGCTTTTGATCCTCAAAGTGTTTGGGAACAAGCTGGGTCGCTGCCCGAAGATTCTTGTCATGCGCGGTGCTGTAAACCCCCAATTCAGACAGGCTCGTTAAGGCCCCGTCCAAAACCGGCAAACTTGCCAAGGCTAATTCAACCCCTTGGCCCGGGCCCATCATGCTCTGAAGGTGACCCGCAAGACCAAACCCGGTCACATCCGTGACCGCATGCACCGCGGGCCCGGTCACGAGGGGCACCGCGGCACGATTGGATTGCAGCATGACCGTAACGGCATTGCTGATCCAGGCGGGTTGCGCAAGACCCCGCATTTCTGCAGCAAATAAGGTGCCGGTTCCGAGCGCCTTGGTAAGCACCAAATGATCCTGACGCTGCGCGCCGCGACTGGTTCTAATCTGATCTTTTGGCGCCCAACCCGTGACGCTGACCGAGATATTCAGCTCGAGCCCTTCGGCGGTATGTCCGCCCACCAGCTGACCCCCTTCAGCCTGAGTTTGCCTGAGCACCCCCGCCATGACCTGCTGCAGGAGCGATCGCGTGATGTTTTCACTGGCATACGGCAAGGTCAGATTAACCATCACCGGTCCCACGCGCCCCCCCATGGCGTAGATATCGCTCACGGCATGCACCACCGCCATTTTGGCCAACAAGAAGGGGTCATCAATAATGGGCCGAAAGGCGTCAACCGACTGAATCATCAGCTCGCCTGCGGGCGGCTCGAGCACGGCGGAATCATCCAGGACCCGGTCCCCGTCTGGATCCAACTGCGACAAAACCTCGCTGAGGATGTTTGAGGCCACCTTGGCACCACAACCCCGGCATTGCGTGCTGGGATCCAAAGACAGCTTCGTGTCGCCAGGCGGGTTCATCACCGGTAGGTTTTTAAACGCGTTCAGAAACCGGTAGTCAATGCGGCGCTTTAAATCCCAAAGGCTGCGGCCCCAACCCCAAAAGGGTCCTTTGTACCCCAGCGCTGTTTGCTCACCCAGTGAGATGAGCGACAGATACCGTTGCTGTGGTTTAAACCGGATGAGCGGTTGGCCGCGATGGGCTTTAATAAGATTCTTAAATAGGACGGGGCCTTGGCGAACCGCAAAAACACCTGCTTTCGGCCGAGACTGATCTACCATATCGGCGGCATCGCCGACGGCAAATACATTGGGATGACTGACCGATTGTAGGGTTGGCTTGACCGCAATAAAGCCGGATTTGCCGCAGGCCAAAGCACTGTCTCGTAAAAAGGTCTGGGGCGCCGCCCCGGTTGCCCAAAACACTTGGTCAACCTTCAACAACGCGCCGCTGGCGGCGACCAACTGACCCGCCCCCTGACGCACCGCCCGAAACCCAGGTTGAAACTGGATGCCCTGGGCGGTCAAGGCTTTCCGTATTTTGGCCCGCAGCCGGATAGGCGCCTCGGGCACAAGGTCTTGGTCCGCCTGACACAAGTAAACGATCGGCTTCGACAACCCGTTTTCCTCGGCCTTTTGCCCCAACCGATGGTTGAGCGCAAAGGCCAATTCCAGTCCGGCGGCACCGCCGCCGACAATCGCAAACGCGCCGCCGCCTTGATAACCCGCATAGACCCGGTGGAACCGCGCCATAAAACCGGTAATCGGCTTGACGGGGACAAGCCCCTCGTCAAAACCCTCGAGGTCCGAGAGCGCAGGCTCAATCCCCACATCGATTGACAGATAGTCGTAGGCGAGGCTGGGGCGATCCGCCAAACCAATTTCATTTTGATCGGGCTGAACGGCCGTTGCCGCCGCCACGATGAGCTCGGCCCCTGCGAACTGACAGAGGCGCGCTAAGTCGATGTACAAATCTTGTTCCGGGAAGTGTCCACCCACAACGCCAGGCAATAATCCTGAGTAGGGCGTCTCTCGACTCGGGCTCACTAACGTCACCTTCAAATCGGGTTCAGGCTGCATCCCGAGCATTCGAAGTACGCCAATGTGGGCGTGCCCGCCCCCCAGTAAGATCAGATGTTTTAATTTAACCGCCGTGGAAATCACGGTCTGGGCTTGAGCTGCTGAATGCAATATTGCGCGAGCAAGGCAATGGAGTCTTCCGCTTCGGGGACGCGCCCGAGCAGTACCTGGAACACATGGGGCAGGTCTTCCCAGATTTTCAAAACGGCAGAACCGCCCTGCTCAATCACCCGGTCTACAAAATCCTCAGAATCTGACCGCAGCACTTCAGTGCTGCCAACGTGCACCAAGATGGGCGCGAGTCCGGTCAGATCGCCGTAGATGGGCGACGCGAGCGGCGCTAACGGATCCCGGTCCTGTAAATAGGCGTTGGCCCAAGCCGCGAGCACTGGGGTTGACAGCATCACATCTTGATCTGCATTGGCGATCATGCTGCTGCCACTGAGCGACAAGTCGAGCCAAGGTGACAGTAGCAGTGCCGCAGCAGGTTGGGTGTAACCCAGGTTTTTTAGGTTCAGCAAGGTTGCTGCCGCGAGCCCGCCCCCGGCGGAATCACCCGCTAAAATAAGGTTGTTGGCCTCATAACCACGATCGAGCAATCCTTGATAGGCCTTAAGCGCATCGTCAACCGCCGCAGGAAATGGATGCTCCGGGGCTAGACGATAATCGACCAAGTAGACGGCAACCCCTGCGAGTTCGGATAATCGCCCGGCCAGGGCAATATGGCCGTCTGAACCCGCTAGCACATAGCCACCGCCGTGAAAATACAGCACCGCCTGCTGATGCGCGCAATTGTCATGGACCACCTTTTGAAGGCACAAGCCATCCATATCGATCGTCTCAAGCTGAACGCCGAGCCGCGGCTTGCCCGTTGCGCGATCGCTTGCACCGAGCCGTTGGCGTAAGGTAGGAATGTCCGCCGCCTGCTGAACCAGCATTTTTTTCAATAATTACCCGGAGTAGAAAATTGATCAACGTCGCTCTAAAGCTCATAGTGGTTCTCTGTCAACAAAACGCCTTACGGTTACGCAGTATGATACACGCCTTACGGCGAACTGACTTGGTGCAATGCTAAATATGACGATCCTTTCAAATACTGAATCTGAGCACAGTAAGCTTGCGCGGGATGCCGACTGGAGTCTTTATAGCCCACCACTGATCGCGCAATCGGACCTCGGCTTTCCAAACCAAACTTTTTTCGACCAGCTTTGTTTCGAAACAACGCCGCGGGCCTGGCCTGCGCCGACCGACTGGCAACGATTTCGGTTGGGCATTCAATTCGAGCGACTCTGGCAATGCGCCCTCGGTCATTTAAAAGGTTATGAATTGCTGGCCAGCAATCTTCAAGTTCAGGGCCCCGCCAACACGCTCGGTGAATTCGACCTGATTGTTCGACAGGGTCACAACCTCGAGCACTGGGAACTGGCTGTGAAGTTTTATCTTGGAACGGGGGATCCAACCCAAACCTGCGCTTGGTTTGGTCCCAATCCAACGGACCGTTTGGATCTCAAACTGCAGCGATTGCTCAGCCATCAAATGGCGCTCTCAACAACCCCGGCCGGCCAAAACCTGCTCACAAGCCAGTTTGGGGATTCACAAGCGTCGGTCAAAGCCATTGTAAAAGGCCGCCTCTTTCATCCTTTTGCCGCTTGGCTTGACCAGCAGTGGTGCTATCCAGCCTCGGTTGCGAAGGATCACCTCAGAGGCTGGTGGTTGACCGATGCAGACTTTATCCGCCGCTTTCAAACCTCATCAAAGCGGTTTCGGCCGCTGAGTAAAATGAACTGGTTGAGCGATATTCCCCAGGTGCCGGCAGAACAGCGATGGACCGCTGGCAGCTGCTTAGCCGCCTTGTCGTCAACCCGCGAGCAGTACGCGCATCATGTCGCGATGCTCGATGACAACGGGTTCGAGACGTCCCGGGGCTTTGTGGTGATGGCGCCGTGGCTGGCGGTTACTCAGGCGTCGTCTGCCCAGGAGCGATAACCTCGGGGGACAGTTCCTGGAATTGAAGATCATGTAATGTTTTGTAAAGACCGCCTTGCGCGATTAAGGCTTGGTGCGTGCCGTATTCCCGAACCTTGCCGAGTTCGAGCACCATGACGTGATCGGCCTCTTGGATCGTTTGCAGCCGATGGGCGATTAAGATACTGGTGCGTCCTTGCATCAAGCGGTGCAAGCCTTCTTGAATCAACTGTTCGGTTTCGGTATCGATACTGGCAGTTGCTTCATCCAAAATCAAAATTTCGGGGTCGGCTGCCAGCACCCGTGCAAAGGCCAGCAATTGCCGCTGGCCTTGCGACAAATTCGCGCCCCGCTCAACCAACACGGCGTCATAACCCTCTGGCAACGCCTCGATAAAATGATGCGCATTGACGGTCTTGGCGGCCTCAATGGCCCGCGCTCGGGTAATCGATGGGTCTGACAAGGTGATATTGTCTAAGATTGAACCCGAGAAGATGTGAAAATCCTGGAGCACCACGCCAATCCGCCGGCGCACGGAGCGCGATGGAATCTGTTGCAGATCAATACCATCTAGAAAGATCATGCCATCGGGGAAATCATAAAAGCGCCCCAATAACCGAATCATGGTGCTTTTACCCGAACCGGTCGGCCCCACAATGGCAAGTTTTTTACCCGCCTCAATCGTAACGCTTACATCCTGTAACACTTGTGCGTCCTTCGAGTAACCAAAGGTTAAGCCTCTAAACTCGACGCGTCCTTGGAGCCGCGTCGGCAACGCAACCGGATGACTGGGCTCCCGAATTTGCTCATCCCAATCCAAGGCTTGAAAAATGCGTTCGCCACTGGCCATTGCGCGAAATAAGACATTCAATTGTTCGCCCAGCAAAACCACGGGGGTGAACAACATATTCATAAACCGTGTGAACAGAATCACGCCGCCGAGGGACATTTCCGCCTGCACCACGGAGCCGCCACCATAGAAGATGATGATACCGAGGCCAATTGATGCCAGCGAGTCGTTAAACGCACCATAATAGGTGGTTAGATTAATTGAACGATTCTCTTGCGTCAGGTTCAGACGGTTTATTTTGGTATAGGCTGCCTGATTTTGGTCCTGACGCTGGCTCAATTGCACAACCTGCATCCCGGACAAGTTTTCTTGCAAAAACTGGTTCAACCCGCTGACGCTATTGCGAACTTGACGAAAAATCTCACGCGACGCCTGCCTGAAAAAATACGTTGCCGATCCGACAACGGGCACGAGCAACAACAAAATCAGGGTCAGCTCGACACTGGTCGACAGCATGATTGTGAGCGCCACGAAAAAGGGGACGAACTCCCCGACCAGGCTCCCGAGGCCCCGCAGCATTTCGTACAGGGCCTCAACATCGTTGGTGACCCGCGTCATGATTCGTCCGACCGGCACGCGATCAAAAAAAGAACTGGGGCGAGACTCAAGGTGCGCAAACAGGTCTTGGCGCAGATCCCGCAGAGCTTTCACAATAGCGTCGATCAACGTTAACCGGTGCCAATGTCCCAGCAGGGCCACGACCGACATCAAACCGAAAAATAAACCGCCGGCCACGTAGAGCGCTGGCAACCCAAACGTTTGCTCCAGCTGCTGGGTCAAATCAATAAGGCCCAAATCTGGCATCGGGCTATCGGTGTCGCCGACGATGATGTAATCCACCAGAACCCGGCTGATGACAACCTCCATCAATACCGCGGCAAAACTCGCCACCAAAACCAGGATGCCGCTGATCCAAAGGCTCAGGCGGTAAGGCACGAGCCAGGTCAAGACCCGTTTCAATAATTGCGCATTGAGCACATTGCCCGACAGTTCGGCATCAAACATCGCGTGATTACGATCGGCTTTATCTTCTTCTTTGGGGCCAGAGCTCGGCGGAATAGATTGATTCATCACGCCAGCTCCGGCTCAAGACCCGGCCGCTGGCCTTGGGTCTGCAGGCGCTCGAGTTCCGCGTAGAGGCCGCCTTGTGCCAACAGCGCATCATGAGAGCCCGACTCCATCAGCCGTCCGGCGTCCAATACGAAAATGCGATCCGTATGCCGCAAAGTTGAGACGCGATGACTCACTAAAATCGTCGTCTTGCCCGTCCGCAATCGTTTTAAACGGCTCAAAATATGGTCTTCGGTTTCGGTATCCACCGCGCTAAAACAATCGTCTAGAATCAGCACTGGCGCATTTCGGATCAAGCCCCGGGCTAAGGTGGTTCTTTGTTTTTGTCCCGCCGCTGAGCGTGACGCCCCCGCTCGCCCACTAAGGTACTCATCTGTTCTGGGAAGGTCAGGACCGTCTCTCGTAACGCTGCGGCATCGGCGGCATCCCAAATCAAATCAAGGGCCCGCTCTGGATCGTCATAGCTAATGTTGGCCGATAAGGACTCGCCAAACAGGAAGGGGTCTTGCAGTACCTGCGCAATCTGTGATCGCAACTGCGCTAACGCGTAGGCATCAATGGCAACACCATCGAGTTCGACCGAGCCGCTATTGAGTTCCAGCATTCGCGTACACAACTTCAGCAGAGTTGATTTTCCCGAGCCGACTCGACCGACAATCCCAATCGACTCGCCGCGTTTGATACTGAAATTCAAGTCGGTCAATGCCGGTACAACCGCACCGGGGTAGGTAAAGGACGCCTGCTTAAAAACAAACTCACCCGTGATGTCGGATGGCGCCTGCCCGGTTGGCCGGTCGATGATCTCAGGCGGCGCATCGAACACCTCGCACAACCGTTCCACACCGACCTTGGCCCGCGCCATCATTGTAATAAAAAAGCCCGCCATGCGGATGGGCTGCAGCAACATATTCAGACACGCGAGGAAAAAAATGAGATCGCCCACACTCAAGACACCCGTCAGCACCAGGTTGCCGCCGTAAACAATAATGGCGAGTTGCGCGAGCGACGTAAGCCAAGGCGTCCAGGCGGTCATGAGCGAATTAATTCGGGCTTGCTCATAAAACGCCGACGCATATTGATTATTGGTTTTATAGAATCGTTTGATTTCGTTTTCTTCTTGGGCTTGGGCTTGACCGCTGCATGCCGCTGAGATTTTCTTGAGTTTGGGTTGCGAGCATCGACAAGGCTTCTTGTACCTGTTGGGAGGATTCTCCCATTTGGGTCGCCACATACTGTGCATAGAAATACAAAATGGGCAGCAGTGGCAAGATCAGCAACGTCAAGCTCACAGACTTAAACAGCATCGCGGTCATCCCAAAGAGCGGCGCATACACCATGATCACCACTTGGATTAAGCCGAAGGCAATGAGGCGTTGCACCAAGGAGATATCTTGGATCGCACGGGTCATCAGATCACCCACCCCAATACGACCGAAGAAAGCCGGGCCTTGAACCAAGACGCTGGCGAACAATTGCTCTCGCAAATCAAACGACACCTTCTGTCCAACCAGTCGAAAGGCGCGCCGAGCCCTTGAAACAAAAATAAACCGCAGAACGACCGCGCTCACAATGCCAACAACGATCTGCCAAATCTCGAGGCCATAAGGCAAAGATTCTTTTTGGATCAAGGCGCCAATGGCATCGATGCCAAGCGCCACCCCGTAATAGGTGCTCACTTCAAAAAAACGCGACAGGAAAAACCCCACAAACCCAACCACAACTTGCAATCGATAACGAGCAATGTAGGGAACGAGGCGTAGAAGAGCTTTCAAAGCAGTTTGTCCATTGTTTTTGCCGCGGCAGTATGCCATAGATTGATCCGCCATACAGCGGGCTAACTCGCTGACGGCATCTTGCCCACGGGTTATACTGTGTGCAAAACGCGAGATGGTAGGCTGTATGTCCGAAGAACAAGTCGAAACGAAGCTAGAACGTATTGGCTGGGTGGTTTTATTACTCGCCTTTACCAGCGGCTTTATCATTATGTCGGTGGAACTGCTGGGCGGCAGGATATTGGCGCCTTACTTTGGCAGCAGTATCTACGTTTGGGGCAGCATCATTAGTATTTTTATGGTGGCACTCGCCATTGGCTACCTTATTGGCGGGCGTTTGTCGGTCAATCGCCCCAACCTGGGCCTGTATGGCTCATTTTTCTTACTGGCAGCCATTGGTTTATTGCCAATTGTCTTTTTTGCCGACAGCGCAATGGACGCTGTTTTTATGGCCATTGATGACCCACGCTACGGCTCGTTGCTGGCGTCGATGTTGCTCTTTTTTATACCCACGGCGCTACTGGGTATGATTGCCCCCTATTCCGTGCGGTTGATGGTCGATAATACCCGCCACAGCGGTCAAGTGGCAGGCGGCTTATATTTTATATCAACCCTGGGCAGCGCACTGGGCACGCTACTGACCTCGTTTTATTTGGTGCTTTGGTTTGATATGAACACCATTTTAATCACCATGGTTGGGGTGTTATTACTCGCAGGCATCCTGGCCATAGCCTTTAATCGAAAGCGCCCATGAACCGCGTTAAGACCCTGATTTGGCTCTGTCTCTTTAGCGCTGGCAGCGCGAGCGCCGAGGTGATTCATCGAGAAAAATCGCTCTATCAAAACATTGAAATCCAGCAAAAAGGCGATGACCGGTGCTTGGTTTTCGCCGTGCGCCGGGATGACCGACGCCAGTCTTGCTTCGACACTAAAAACCCCGATCGCGTGGTGTTCTCTTACGTTCGCATGACCTTTGGCGGCTTACTGCTGCAGCCCAAGCCTGCGTCTATTTTAATTGTCGGTTTAGGCGGGGGCACCCTGCCGACGGCCCTCAATTTACTGTACCCCACCGCTCAAATCGATGTGGTTGAAATCGATGCCGCGGTGGTTCGGGTCGCTGAAGGCTTTTTCAATTTCAAAGCCAACGACCAGCTTAACGTTGCCGTGCAGGATGCCAGGGTCTTCGTTAAGCGGGCTGCGCGCCTGGGTACAAAGTATGACCTGGTGATTCTGGATGCGTTTACCGGGGAATACATCCCGGAACATCTGATGACCCGAGAGTTCTTAGAGGAAACTCGATCGCTGTTGTCTGAAGGTGGCGTGGTGGTCGCCAATACCTTTTCATCCTCCAAGCTTTATGATTATGAATCACAGACTTACAAAGCTGTTTTTAACGATTTTTTCAATTTAAACTACCCGCCAGTGGCAATCGGGTGATTATTGCCCGACCTGCGGGCTTGCCCGACCGCAGTACGCTGGAAGCCAATGCGCGCGATTTGGCGCCCGGACTCTCACGATTTGGCATCGCAATTGAGAGTTTCCCCAAATACCTCACCACACGACCTGACTGGGATCAAACGGCCCCTATCCTGACCGATCAATTCTCGCCCGCCAACCTCCTCAAAAATCGCTGAACGGGGTTGGCAACGACCCAACGCTAGATAGACTTGCCTTGGTCTGCCCAATACCGATCTTTGAGCAACCGCTTGTAAAGCTTGCCCGTGGGATGCCGCGGCAGCTCTTGTTCAAAGTCAACGGATCGAGGGCACTTAATGTGCGAGATATTCTCGCGACAAAATGCCATCAACTCGGCGGCGAGTTCGGGTCCCGCATCCGACCAATCTTTGGGCTGAACCACGGCCTTCACCTCTTCCCCGAACTCCTCATTGGGCACCCCGAAAACCGCCACATCCATGACCTTAGGATGCGTCACCAGTAGGTTTTCTGTTTCTTGAGGATAAATATTGACGCCGCCTGAGATGATCATGAAGCTCTTCCGGTCGGTGAGGTATAAAAACCCCTCTTCATCCAAGTAACCCACATCCCCCAAGGTTGACCACCCTAACCGGTGCCGTGATTCAGCGGTTTTCTCTTCGTCATTATGGTATTCGAAGTCGCCACCGCCTTCAAAATAAATGGTGCCGGACTGGCCCACGGGCAGTTCTTCCCCGGCATCATCACAAATGTGTAAGACGGCGGTCAGTCCCCGGCCAACGGAGCCTTTATGCGCTAACCATTCTTCTGAGTTCAGGGCAACAAAGCCATTGCCCTCAGAGCCGGCATAGTATTCGTAAATAATAGGCCCCCACCACTCGATCATTTGCTCCTTAATCGGAACCGGACAAGGGGCCGCCGCATGGATCGCGCAGACGAGCGATGAGACATCGTGTTTCAAACGGTCCGCGTCATCGAGTTTTAACATCCGAACGAACATGGTTGGGACCCATTGGCTATGGGTGACTCGGTAAGTTTCAATGGCCGCTAAGGCGGCGCCCGCTTCAAAATGCTCCATGACCACACAAGTCATGCCGCCCAACAGAAAGGCCATGGTAAAGGTGAGCGGCGCGGCATGGTAAAGCGGCGCCGGGGTTAGATAGATACTGTCTTCTTGGGCTTGGTACAGCGCGCGAAACATTGCGCCCGAATCTTCCTCACCCCAAACCCCTTCCGGCAACGCCCGATAGACGCCTTTAGGACGCCCGGTGGTGCCCGAGGAATACAGCATCGAGATACCGATACTTTCATCGGCAATCATCTGCGTGGACTGCTGATCCATCGCCAGTTCTAGCGACTCGAACCCCGCAATGACCCCATCGAGCATCAAAAACCGCTCCAGGTTGTCGAGGCGATCGATTAAGGGTTCCACGACAGCCCGTCGGTCAATGGAGGTAATGAAAACCCGTGCGCCACAATCATTCACAATGTATTCCACTTCATCGGACTGCAACCGGTAGCTGATCGCGGTGTAATAGATTCCGGCCCTTTGCGCTGCGACACAGATCTGAAGAAACAACGGATGGTTTTCCAGCAAAATTGCAATGTGATCACCGCGCGCGAGGCCCAATGACCGGAATAACTGGGCCAATTGATTTGAGCCCGCCTCCAAACCCTCGTAGGTCACCGTTTGACCGCTCGCGGCCATGATATAGGCCGGTTTTTGGGGGGTTTGTTGGGCAATCTGGGATAAGTGCATGCGCGAACTCCATTCACATCTTAAAATTTATGATTCAAAGCGATCGGCTGCCCAAACCAAGCCCTTACAGGCGGCGAGGCGGTCGCGTCGGATTGGGCGCCAATTGGCAGCTTTCGGCGTGCTTGAGCATGCCCGAAGACTTAGCGGGATGAAACCATAACCCTTCCGAAAACGCTATGGCTTCTAAGTGCTAAGGCTTCATTAGGCGCTAAGGCTTCATTAGGCGCTAAGGCTTCATCAAACACGGCAGATTTAAACGCAGGTGTAGCCGCCATCGATGACCAGTTCACTGCCGGTCATGAAACTGGACTCGTCCGAGACCAAAAACCGGATCCCATTGGCGATATCATCGGGTTCCCCAAGCCGGCCAATGGGATGCTGGAGCAGCAGCATTTCTTTTAATTCTTCTTCGGTTGACACCTCTTCATGCACCTCCGCGATTTGACGAACCATCGGCGTCCAAATATAGCCTGGATGCACCGAGTTACAGCGAATGGGATAGCCCATGCGGCCGCAATAACTGGCAATCGACTTGGTCAGCAATCGAACCCCCCCTTTGCTTGCGTTATAAGCTGGGCCCGCGCCACCCACTAAGCCCATGACCGATGAAATATTAACGATGACCCCACCGCTGACCTTCATTTCTTGAATGGCTATCCGACACCCATAATTGACCGCGTCCAGGTTGATGCTCATGATCTGTCGCCAAGCATCGAGTCCATCTGGCTCTTCAAACCGATCCCGCCCCGCTCCGCTGACCCCAGCATTATTGACCAAAACATTTGCCGGGCCAAAGGCTTTCGCGGTCTGCTCAAAAACCATCTGCCACCCATCAGGGTCGGCCACATCTTGCGCCAAAGCCTGCGCCTTCTGGCCCCGCTGCTGAATCACGAGCGCCGTTTGTTCGGCGGCTTGCGCATTGATATCAGTGACCATAACGGCCGCACCGTGCTCTGCGATCCGCTCGGCCGCAGCGGCCCCAATGCCACTTCCGCCACCCGTAATAATGGCCACTTTTGTATTCAACTGATTCATAGCGTTTCATCCAAAGATTATCTTGTTGCCCTAACTGAGTGTCCCGCGAAAGACGGCGCGCTGTAAACAGTCGATTATGGTTAAATTGCGCTAGACCTGACCCCTTTTTTTGATTTTTTTTGCCTTTTTATGGCTTTTGAGCACAACTATATCTTGTGCTCGGATCGGTCGTGTAGCACAATATCTGGGCTTTTAGGACTTAAAACCATCGGCTCAGGTCGTCTGGGGCCCCTTCAAAAGAGGGTAAAACCAGCCACTCGAGCGCAACATACCCCTTTGATGGGCGTCCGTCGTTTTTCAACGTTTGCTGGCAGGGCTGCGCCGATTCGCGTCACAGTTCTTGCCCATAAAAAGCGCGGCTCGGAAACAGTTGCGAGAATAGATTTAAGAAAATAACGGTAACCGGACTCATTGAAGACGGGTTTGATAAAGACCACACTAAAGTGCAACGACTTAATCGAGCAGCAAATTGATCGCTCACCGAATTGATAGAACACCGAATTGATAGAACAACGAATTAATCACCATCAACTGATGAGAGGCAACCTTTACTCATGGATTCCACAGCCCAAAAAACCGATCTCAAAGCCATTCCTGCCAACGTTAACGAAATCAAGCTTCAGCCGACCTCCCTCGACATCTGGGAAAATAAGTATTGCTTGAAAAGTAAACAGGGCGAGCGCAGTCGACGAGAACATGGACGCAAACCTACCAACGGGTAGCGAAAGCCCTGGCCGAAGTCGAAGCCAAAGCCGAACCGGCAAGACTGGAATGAGAAATTTCTGTGGGCACTGCGTCAAGTGGCGTCATTCCCGGCCGGCAGAATCACCTCAAACGCCGGAGCGCAAGCACACAAGCCCGCAACCTCCACGATCAACTGCACGGTCTCCGGCACCATTCTCGGACTCGATGGAAGACATTCTGCAAAAGAATCTCGAAGCCGGGCTAACCCTCAAAGCGGGCTGCGGCATTGGTTACGAATTTTCGACGCTGCGACCAAAAGGCGCTTATGTCACGGGTGCCGGCGCCTACACCTCAGGGCCGTTGTCCTTTATGGATATCTATGACAAAACCTGTTTTACCGTGTCATCTGCCGGAGGGCGCCGTGGGGCGCAAATGGCGACCTTCGATATCGGTCACCCCGATGTTATGGATTTCATCAAAGCCAAACGGGAAGACGGTCGACTCCGTCAATTCAACTTTCATCGCTCTTGATTACCGCACGAGTTTATGGAAGCAGTCAAAACGAGAGCGATTGGCGCTTGCCTTTCCCATCACGCCAGAGCGAAGCAGAGTCTGACCAATTGATGTGAACGACCAGTCCAGGTGCTGTGGCGAGAATTCCCATCAAAGCACAAGTATGTCAGCAATGAGCCAAGGTCTAGTCGCTTGTCGAATTAGCAAAACCATCAAAGCCCAACGACTGTGGGACATGATTATGTCTTCCACGTATGACTTTGCCGAGCCCGGCTTCATCCTGATCGACAAGGTCAACGAGATGAACAACAACTGGTTTTGCGAAGATATTCGCGCCACCAACCCGTGCGGAGAGCAGCCGCTGCCCACCCTACGGAAGCTGCCTGCTCGGATCGGTCAACCTGACGCAAGTTTGTGCGAAACGCCGTTCACCTGAAGCGGCCTATTTTGACTGGGATCAGTACACCGAGGTGGTCGCGGTATTCACGCGAATGCTCGACAACGTCGTAGAAATCAACGGTCTGCCGCTTGAAGGCCAGCGCAAAGAAATTGAATACGAAACGCCGTCATGGCATGGGATACCTTGGTTTAGGTTCGTCTATCACAATGATGGGCATGTCTTATGGTGATACCGAATCCGTCGCATTCACAGAAGACGTGACCAGAGAATTGGCAATCGTTGGTTGGCAAGCAGGGCTTGAGCTTGCGAAAGAGAAAGGTCCCGCACCGATCATGGATGAAGAGTTTCGAGGTCACGGGTGAAATGCTTCGACAGCGCCCAGAGATGATCGAAGACGGCATCAAGTCGGCGACAAACTGCCTGGCCGAAGTTCTGCACGCAAAGTATACGCCGCTATATGCAAAAGATCGCAGCGAAGATCAAGACTTGATCAATAACCTTGACGAGCATGGCTGTCGCTTTACCCATCACAGTTCTATTGCACCAACCGGCACGATCATCCTGTCGCTGGCCAACAATGCGAGTAATGGTATCGAGCCTAGCTTTGCCCATCACTACGCGCGAAATGTGATCCGGGAAGGTAAAAAGTCTAAAGAAAAAGTTGACGTGTTTTCCTTCGAGTTGCTGGCGTACAAGGCGATGGTCAATCCCGATGCAGCACCCTATACCGACAACCCCGACCATCAGCTGCCCAGCTATTTTATTACAGCCGATGACATTTCACCGATCCAGCACGTGGACGTTCAGGCGGCTGCCCAAAAGTGGATCGATTCCAGTATTTCCAAGACCGCCAATGTGCCAACGGATTATCCCTATGAGGAATTCAAACACATTTATCGTTATGCCTATGAACAGGGACTCAAGGGTTGCACCACGTTCAGATTCAACCCAGAGGCTTTCAAGGGGTGTTGGTAAAAGAGCAAGACCTTGAAAACACAACCTATCAATTCGAGCTCGAGGATGGCGAAGTGGTTGAACTTAAGGGCAACGAAGAAATTGAGTACGACGGAGAACTCCACTCTGCAGCCAACCTCTTCGACGCAATGAAAGAAGGCTACTACGGAAAATTTTAAGATGACCGCTTGCTGCTAATCCAAGGGGCTGCTGCGACACGCCCTTTGCCTGAGCGCCGGCGAACTTAAAAATAGAGCTAATCCATTATGAAAATAGCAAAAATCATTTGAAAAATTGTACTGTTAAAATCTCTAAAAATATCGTTGGTTTTTCGATCAAGAAAAAAGATGAACCGATCGTTCAAGCCGCACCATATCAGCGAGCCTTTGAGCCGCCCCGAGGCGCTGGAAGGGCAAACCTATAAGGTGAAATGGCCGGATAGTGAGCATGCACTTTACATCACCGTGAACGATCTGTTGCTCAACGGGCACCGCCGGCCGTTTGAAGTGTTCATCAATTCCAAAAATATGGAGCACTTCGCTTGGACTGTGGCTTTGACTCGGATGATTTCAGCTGTTTTCCGGCGCGGTGGTGATGTGAGCTTTGTGGTTGAAGAGCTTAAAGCGGTTTTCGACCCGCGAGGCGGCGCTTGGGTGGACGGGAAATATATCCCCTCGATTCTGGCCGCTATCGGCGGGGTGATTGAGCATACCCACATGCGCAGAATTGGCCTGATAAAAGACCAAGCGCTCTCGAGCGAACATGTCGCAATGATGAATGAAAAGCGTGTCCAAGCCGAAAATGCGGCGGACCCTGAGGCAGAGTCGAGTCAGTTCCCGCCGGGCGCGCAGCTTTGCCAGAAGTGCCTGAACACCTCGATGGTGATGATGGATGGTTGCATGACTTGCTTGAACTGCGGAGATTCTAAGTGCGGCTAAGCGCCGCGCGGTAACGTAACTGATGCAGACTTATCTTCAACAGCTCAAGCAGGTGTTAGAGCATGGCACACAGTGCGATGACCGCACCGGTGTTGGGACCCTCGCCTACTTTGGCCTGCATGCGCGCTATAACCTGCAAGCAGGCTTTCCAGCTGTTACCACCAAAAAATTGGCCTGGAAGGTCATGGCGTCCGAGCTGCTATGGTTTATTTCCGGCTCAAACAATATTGAAGATCTCAAAAGAATCTACCCCCAAAATAAGATTTGGGATGCCAACTATGCTGATTATCTGGTCCGGCTTGGACTGACCGAGAATGACGGCGACATGGGACGAGTCTATGGGGTTCAGTGGCGGGCCTGGCAAACGCCCTCGGGTCAAGTTGTGGACCAACTGGCCGATGCCATTCACCTTATTCGTCATAATCCAACCTCCCGACGCATTATAGTCAACGCCTGGAATCCGGCAGAAATCAGTGCTGACGCGGTCGCGTTGCCGCCCTGCCATAACTTTTTCCAATTTTTTGTAGCGGGCAACACCTTGTCGCTGCAAATGTATCAGCGCTCGGCGGACATGTTCCTCGGCGTGCCGTTTAACATCGCATCCTACGCGCTGCTCTTGCATCTGGTCGCCAAGATCACAGGCCTTGTGCCAGGCGAGTTCATCCACACCATTGGCAATGCCCATATTTATCTTGATGCGGTTGAGCAGGTGAAGGCCCAACTACAACGCGCGCCCCTGCCCAGCCCAACGCTCATGATTAAAGACCGCGGCCAAACCGGTATCGATGACTTTGAGCTTGCGGACCTCACGCTCGAACATTACCAAAGCCATGCCGCGATCAAAGCCAAGATGGCGGTTTAAGCCGGATCACCCGTTTTGCCTTCAAAGCCCGCCTTTTGTGCCTCACTCGCCGCTTTTTGGTACTGATCTTTCCAATCGGCATAGGGCATGCCGTAAACCCGCTCACGTGCGGCTTCATAATCCAAAGCGATTCCTTTATCCTCTGCCGCGGCGCGATACCACTTGCTTAAGCAGTTGCGGCAAAAACCTGATAAGTTCATCAAATCAATATTTTGAACCTGCTTGTTCTCGTCTAAATGGCTAAGCAATCGTCTAAAAGCTTGCGCTTCGATTTCTACTTGAGTTTGGTCGTCCATTATCAGCCTCGATCTTTTTTAACCCCCGGAGTATTACCGAAGTATGGAAGAATTTAAACCAGGTCAGCGTTGGGTCAGTCGCAGCGAGCCTGAATTAGGGCTGGGCATGATTTTAGAAACCGAGCACCGAACCGTGACCTGCGTGTTTTCTGCCGCTGAGACCAACCGGCAATATGCGAAAGCCGACGCCCCGCTGGTTCGGGCCCGATTCCACGAAGGCGACGCGCTCCGAACCCGCACGGGCGCAAGCTTCGTTGTTCGTGAGGTTTTCGAGTTGGACGGCCTCATTTATTACCGTTATGACACCAAATCTGGCCTAACAGACCTGCCCGAAATAGAATTAGACGCAACCTTACAATTTAGCAAACCTCAAGACCGGTTGTTCTTAAATCAAATCGACCCAAATGAAGCCTTCAACCTGCGTCATGCAAGCCTGAAACACGCAGCCCGTCTATCCCAGCAGCCCTTCCGCGGCCTGCTGGGGCCCAGAACAGCGCTGCTGCCACACCAGCTCTACATCGCTCATCAACTGGCGCAACGGGACGCGCCCCGGGCGCTGCTGGCAGACGAAGTCGGATTGGGTAAAACCATTGAAGCGGGCCTGGTTTTGACCCAAATGCTGCAAACCGGTCGGGGCTCAAGGGTTCTGATCTTGATTCCCGAACCCTTAAAGGTGCAATGGCTGGTTGAGATGATCCGGCGCTTTAACCTCGAATTTACCGTGCTCGACGAAGCCCGCTGTCAGGCCATTGAGGACCAGCATCGATCATTAGACGATCACCCAGCAGAAGACCCGTTCGATCCGGCGGTCACCTCACAAGCGAGGGTCGACCCAAGCCGGTTGTCCGATGACGCCGCAACCTCGATCGAGCAAGCGATGTTAGATTCTGATCCGTTCGAGGCGGGTTCAGCCCCAACTCAATCGGCCTTAAACCCCTTCGAGGCGCAACAACTGGTCATCAGCACACTCGATTTATTGCTCGATAACCCGGACCGCTTGGCCCAGGCCTTAGCGTGTCCCTGGGACCTCGTCATTATCGATGAGGCCCATCATCTGCAGTGGTCGCAGCAAGCCCCAAGTCCGGCCTACCATGCCGCCAGCGAATTGGCCCGCCATGCACGGGGCCTGTTGTTGTTGTCAGCAACACCAGAGCAATTTGGCCTCGAGGGCCACTTTGGTCGACTGCAATTACTCGACCCACATCGCTTTGCCAGTTTTGATGCCTTTATGGTTGAGCAAGCCCAATACGCCGAACTCGCCGACACCATTCAGACCTGGCAGGCCGATTCTGCGGCCTCACCTGGGGCGCGCGCATCGCTTGCCAACCGGCTCAAGGCCCCAGCAACGATCAACGACGACGCGTTATTGCATCAATTACTGGATCACTATGGTCCCGCCCAGGCCATGTTTCGCAACCGTCGAGCGCAGGTTTTAGGGTTAACCGAGCGCCGGGTTCAACCGGCGGACCTCCCCCCCTTAAACGCTGACCACGACGATGATGATCTGAGCGGAATCACCGCAACCGACCCGAGACTACTTTGGCTAGGTCAATTACTGAGCAGTCGCGAGGATAAGTTCTTGGTCATCTGTCACACGGCTTTGGTCGCCCAAACGGTTGAGAAACACCTGCGGTTGCGGCTTGGCCTAAAAAGCAGCTGCTTTCATGAGGGCCTAGACCTGATTGCCCGGGACAGATCGGCAGCTTATTTTGCAGACCCCGACCAGGGCGCTCAGGTATTGGTCTGTTCCGAGATTGGCTCTGAAGGCCGGAATTTTCAATTTGCGCACCACCTGGTGATGTTCGACCTTCCGGATCAGGCGGATCTGATTGAGCAACGCATTGGCCGATTGGATCGGATCGGACAATCTGAACCCGTGACGATCCACATTCCGCGGCCAGCCGGCTCTGAACTCGCCAGGCGGTTCGATTGGTTTCATCATGGTTTGGATTTGTTTCGCGCGCCGAACCCGGCAGGCGCCGAGGCGCACCAACAGCTTCATCAGCAATTTCAACTGGCGGATGATCCCGAGCGCCTTGCCCAGCTAATCCTTCAGACTCAGCAATTGGTTGCCGCGCTTCAGACCAAACTTGAGCAAGGACGCGATTTATTGCTTGAGTTCGCAAGCTTTGATCCTCTGGACGGCGACAGGATCACCAAAGCGTTGATCGCCGAAGAACAACAAAAACCACTGGCAAATTACCTAAATGCTTCCTTCACCTTTTTTGGACTGGAGCTCGAACCCCTGTCTGATCAGGTTCAACTTCTCAAACCAACGCCTTTGCTGCAGACCCGCAGTACCGTCAGCGCCGAAGTCCAAGGGCACCTGCAGTACCCAGAAATCGCTGAAGAGGGCATTGCCTACACATTGGATCGCGCCACCGCGCTAACGCGAGAAGATTTGCAATTTCTAACCTGGGAACATCCGCTGGTTAGCCAAGCGCTGGACCGAGTGTTATCTGAGGAAATCGGTAATGCCTGTGTCAGCCTGATCAAGAGACCGACATTCCCTGCGGGCACCCTATTGGTTGAATGCTTGTATCGCCTTGATTGCGCGGCGCCCCCGCGCTTGGAACTTCAGCCGCATCTCAAGCAGCCATTCCTACGCTTCATCGTCGCGCCGGGTCCGGTCGATTTCACCCCTAAGTTTGACTTTGATCCGCTGCTGGACGCTTTGCCGGCCAAACCAGAACCCTTAGCGAAACTGATTGGGTTACAACGTCACCAAATCGAGCCAATGTTGCACTTTGCGGCCGCGCTGGCCGAGGCCCAAACGTTGGTTGAAGTGCAGGCTGCGGGCGCCACCTTTAAAGCCCGGCAAGATGCTGCACACGATCGCCTGGCCCACCTGGCTCGGTACAACCCCGCAGTGTCCCAACTTGACGTGGATCAGATTCTACAAAAGCGTGCCGCGGGCTTGTCTTTTTTAGAGCAGGTCACGCCGCGCCTCGACGCCATTCGCATCATCATTGCCGCCTAAGGCGTTGGCGCGAACCGGGATCTGCTCTTAAAGGTTGTTGCGGACAAATCCGGCCCTGATGGCGCCTTGGCAGCAGCGCCCGGTTCCCGGGCTAGACCTTTGGGCCCTTGTCCCGGAGCCCGCCAAACAGCCCTAGCATAAGGCTTGCCTTGATTGCCGCGGCCTTTAAATGCCATTTGAATCGAGGTGCCGGCTTAACGCCTTGCCGCCGACCCCAGATTGCGTTCGAGGCGCTCACATCATGAACCTTGCCGTAATCAGGCACAGCCTGAAGCACCCTGCGCCGCGTGTCCGCAGCCTCTTAAGCCCTTGCCGTTTTATGCGGCCCGGCGGGTAAGCGTTTCTAAAAACAAGTCCTGCCAGGCTTGGGCTTGGGCCCGAAAAGCCATCGGCGCCACACAATCCCTTGGCGTGTAGCTGGGCGGGGATGCAAGCCGCTGCACCGCGTCGACGGCCGTTGTATATCGACTTTCAGGGGGCACATATTCAGGATAAACCAGCGCATCGGGCACCATAGGGAAACAACCGAGCGCCATGGCCTCCATCACCGCTAAACCTTGAAATTCATGGTCGGCAGTCGACAAAACAAACCCGCACTGGGCTAACAGGCGGTGGTATTGCTTGGAATCCTCGATGTAGCCGAACTCACCCAGCAATTGGTGTTGGTCCAGCAGGGCCGCGGCTTCGGTGATGGCTGCCGGGGTCGTCCGAAATTGCTGTCCAACGATGTGGAACTTGCCAGCAAGCCCAGACGCGACATACGCTTTTACAATCTTCAAGAGCTTCTTGAGGATGATAATCTAACTCATAAAATTATTAGAAGTTGTGTTTCTTTTTGTGCCCCCCGGTGGCAAAGCCTCTGCAAAACCACGCAGTGGCGGAACAGGCGGCACAGGCAAGACCCGGGCTCGAGCTTGCTGCATCATCAGCACACCCGCCGGCACCCCGTCCGGCATTTTTTTCAGCAAGGCCTTTGCACCCGCAAAGAACGTGTCTCGATTAAAGGCCGAGTTAAAAACAAGTTGCGTGGCCGCGAGCGCACTGTAGATGCTGGTAATTTGCGCTTCAAGATCCCGATGACCGTCCTGACGGCTGGGAAATGCAAACTGATTTTCATGAAAGTAGAGCATCGATGGCACGTTTGATAGGGCCGGGACCAAACCCTTTAAGGTTGCTAAATCGGTCATCGAGGTTGCGAGAACAAGGTCTGCCCGAGCAACCTGATCTTGCGTCAATAGGCTCGACAACGTCATCGCGTTGCCTCGCACCCGCCAGCCAAAGTACCGAGCCGGCAGCGTCACGACCTCAAAGCGGTGCATTTCAAACCCATCGACAAGTTGTCGGCGCCAGTATTGATGACTCACCGCATCATAGGGCGATAACAAGAGAATATTCATAAGGCGCGCGCCTAGCGTTCAAAGCGCCATCATAACGCGCCCAACGTGCTGACGGCAGGCTGTACTCCCCATCGCTTGCGGGGTTGGACCACATTGATTGCGCTATCTGCGTCAAATCTTTTATGGATTGCCGGTCTTCGCCAGCGCCCAACCTTTTAACCCGCCCCGCGAAGACCCGCCGACACACGCCATCCGAGCATGGTATCCTTCGCGCTGCATAAAAGGTTCAGGAGCGTACGCAATGACTCAGATGGTTATTATTGGCGGGGGACAAGCAGCCGGGCAGACCGTCGCGAGCTTGCGACAAGAAGGCTTTGAAGGAAAGATCATACTGATTGGTGATGAACCGACCCTGCCCTATCAGCGTCCGCCTTTGTCGAAAGCGTATCTTTCTGGCGCGGTGCCTGCCGAGAAGTTACTGGTTCGGCCCGAAAAGTTTTATCAAGACCGCGACATCGAGGTGCATCTCGGGGAAACCGTGACCGCCATTGACCCCGCACAAAAAACGGTCACTACCGCCGAGGGTGCGTTTGCCTACGATAAATTATTGATCGCAACCGGGAGCACCCCGCGCAGGCTTTCGATTCCAGGGAGTGACTTAGGCGGTATTCATTACCTGCGCACCATGGCCGACGTCGATGCAATCCGGGATCAAATGGCCCAGGCCACGCGCTTATGCATTGTTGGCGGTGGCTATATCGGCCTTGAGGTTGCGTCGGTTGCCGTGTCCCAAGGACTCTCAGTCGATGTCCTTGAAATGGAAGAACGCATTCTGCAGCGAGTCACGACGCCCTTCATGAGCGCCTTTTATCAGCAACTCCATGAAAGCCGAGGCGTTACAATCCATACCCAAACTGGGTGCAGCGGGTTTCGCGGAAAGGATAATGCCGTAACCCATGTGCGCTGCGGCGAGACAGAAATCGAGGCGGACCTCGTGATTGTGGGGATTGGGATCATCCCGAACATTCAGCTCGCCCACGATGCGGGCTTAGATTGTGTACAATGGCATTACCGTTGACGACCACTGCCCAAACAACTCGGACGCTGAATATCTACGCGGCAGGCGACTGTGCACCGAGCATCCGAGCGCGCTCTATGGCCGTCGACGACTGCGGCTGGAGTCGGTCCCGAATGCCACGGATCAGGCGCGCGAGGCCGCAGCCGCCAACATGTTGCGGCAAGGTGATCAGACCTACGACTGCGGTGCCTTGGTTTTGGTCCGATCAATATGAACTCAAACTTCAAATGCTGGGATTTTCCGGGGAGGCCGATGAGTCCGTGCTTCGGGGGTAACCCTGATACGTTGCAGTTTGCTCAGTTTTATCTCGCAAACGGGAAAGTGATTGCGGTGGACGCGGTCAATAGCCCAAAAGAGTTCATGGTCGCAAAGCAGCTTTATGGGCTGGCCGTTGCAACCGATGCGCTGGCGAATCCTGAGGTTGACTTAAAAACGCCTGCTGCCAAGCGCCTAAATTGAGACCACCCAGGATTAAAATCAGCCGGCGATGACTATACTTTTTAGCCGAACTATCGAATAATCAGGCCAATCTTAAATCCCTGTAGAAACGGAGTGTGTCATGCCCAGCGTTAAGTTTATTGGAACACAATGGTACCGAACACGTGGTTGACGGTAATAACGGCGATAGTTTGATGGTTATTGCCACCAGCAACCTGGTCCCGGGCATTGATGCGGACTGTGGGGGCGAATGCTCGTGTGCAACTTGTCATGTGCTGGTCGACAGTGCCTGGCTGTCAAAACTCAACGAGATTTCCGAAACCGAAGAGTCAATGCTCGACCTTAACCCAGATCGCGAACCCAATTCGCGCCTCAGCTGCCAGATCGACATGAGCGATGACTTAGAGGGGATCGTTATCAACCTACCCGAATTTCAGTACTAGCCAGTACGGGTCATCCATACCGGCAAGCCCGACCCCGGGTTGCGCCGAATTGATCGAATCAGACCATTAGAGCCACCTTTTTAACCGTCTACGGGGGTTAAAAAGGCTATGGCCGTCTTTCCAGAAGTCAGGTAACGTTAGGGAGATCGGCAGCAAGGGCGCCCCTTGTAGCAATGCATTCGGCGCACAGCAAGGTGGGTCTAGAACGCGCAGGATAGCCTGGTTTGTAATATTGCTGCTTTAAGTGCAACGCTCGCCTTCGATTGCACGATTGATTAACCGCGTTGATCGAAGAAATGGCGAATGACGCAATAACCGAATAGAGGGGCAAACTATGAGTGAAGCAATCCGTATGAATCCATCGGCGCTAGAGGACCCATGGTCGGTGCCTTTGTCCGAGCTTGACCCCAGCCAGCCAGAGGTTTTCCAAACCAACAGCCAATTCGGCATTTTCGAACGTTTACGGGCTGAAGACCCTGTCCATTTTCATGAAACCGGCCTCTTCGGACCCTATTGGTCGATCACCAAGTTCAACGACATTATGACGGTGGACAAAGACCATAAACGCTTTTCATCGGACGCGGGGATTACCCTGACCGAGCGTCAGGCTGACTTTTCGACCCCCAACTTCATCAGCATGGACCCACCCAAACACGACGTTCAGCGCAAGGCGGTGACCGGTGTTGTTGCACCAATGAACCTATCCAAGCTTGAACCCATTATCCGGCAAAGAGCGGTCACCATTTTAGAATCGCTGCCGCATGGGGAGCAGTTTAACTGGGTCGATGCGGTTTCTATTGAATTGACGACTCAAATGTTGGCGACCTTATTTGATTTTCCGTTTGAGGACCGGCGCAAGCTGACCTATTGGTCTGACATGGCGACCAGCGGTGAACTCGCGGGCGGACCAACGCCTGAAGCCGACCGCCGCGCGGCCATGCTGGAATGTTTAGATTATTTCCAACGGCTTTGGCGTGAACGTGAAGGGGTAGCACCAGAAATTGGCATCGACCTGATCTCGATGATGGCCAACAATCCGGACACCCAGGAGATGGACCCCATGGAGTATCTGGGCAACCTCATCCTGTTGATTGTCGGGGGTAACGACACGACCAGAAATTCGATCACGGGCGGCCTTTTATTTCTCAGTGAGAACCCGGATCAATATGCAAAGCTCAAGGCAAATCCTGGCCTGATTAGTTCGATGGTGCCCGAGATCATTCGTTATCAAACGCCGCTGACTTATATGCGTCGAACCGCGCTGGAAGATGTGGTGCTATCGGGTAAAACCATTAAGAAAGGCGATAAGCTTGCGATGTGGTATGTGTCGGGCAATCGTGATGACGAAGTTATCGACCAGCCCAATGAATTTATTATTGATCGTGCCAATCCACGGCATCACTTATCCTTCGGTTTTGGCATCCATCGCTGTATGGGCAATCGCCTTGCCGAAATGCAGCTTCGCGTGCTTTGGGAGGAAATTCTGAATCGATTTGAGCACATTGAAGTGGTCGGTGAACCAGAGCGGGTTCAGTCGAGCTTTGTTCGCGGCTACAGCGACTTACAGGTGATTATCCACCCCAAAAAATAACCTAGTATTGACGCGATGTAAAAGCCGAGGCGCGAGATCTGTGCCTCGGCTTTTTTCGTTGCAAGGACCCCCAATACCAAAACCTCGAGCAAGGACCCACCGCAACATCATCGCGCGCGCTTAATCGGCAATCGATCAAGAGCTGCGCAAACGGGTTGATGTTGGCTCGGCCGTAGTTGACGCCCTCACCTACCGGGCGTCAAGGGCGAGCAGAAATTGAGCGATGATTGACGGGCACTATTGCGCTGAAGCCTTGACGAGCGCGTTAGCACGTCCGCCCGGTATTGATCGAGCACGCCGCCTTAAGCCTTGCGAGCCTTTGAAAAATGGCGCCGTCATTCGGCCTCTATGACCGCAATACTGTCGTTATGGGCAACCCGGACCGAGTTCGATGAGGCAATGGTCGATGAACGCTTGGATCACTTGAAGGCAAAGGCCGATGGCACGGGAACTTGCGCCATATTGGATGCCGCAATACCGCCGGCGAACTAAACGCGGCGGCTTAAAAAGCAGTAAGCGTCAGGTACTGTTTAATAAAGGCAGGCATCCTCAGACGATCGCATCCTGCTCACAAGCGACTTTGTTAGGCTTGGGCTAACGCAATAATGCGTTGAGCACCCGCGTAACGCTCACCTTGACGCGCGCCTTGTTGCGCCTGTACCTCATCAATCATATCGAGCGCATGCGTCAAACATTGGCCACAATTGCTGGCCAAGCCAAAATCAGCTCGCAGGGCATCCACCCCCAACCCACGGCGAGCATAGTCCTCAATGACTCGGCTACTAATGCTATTGCAGATGCACACTATCATGGGCCAAGTCTAAATGAGAACGATTCGTAATTGCAACAAGTAGTTTTGATCAAAGCTGTCCGCGCTAACAACATGGGTTAGAATACTGCATTAACGCAATGATGACCGGCAGAGGCTCCTATGAAGGCATTTACACCCCGAAATTATCGATTATCTGAATCAAGTCCTAAAGAACGAACTCACCGCCATAAACCAATACTTCTTGCACGCCAAAATACTCAAAGATCAGGGCTTTCATAAACTCGCCGAAAAAGAGCGTGCAGAATCGATTGAAGAAATGATGCATGCGGATTGGTTGATGGAGCGAATTCTATTTTTAGAGGGGCTTCCGAACCTGCAAGACTTAGGCAAGTTGCTCATCGGAGAAACCGTTGAAGAAATGCTCGAGTGCGACCTGACGCTGGAACATATCGGCATCCCCCGTGCTGCGAGCCGCGGTGAGTTGCGCAGAATCCCATGAAGACTTCGTGTCCAGGGATTTATTTGCCAAGATCCTGAGCAACGAAGAAGAACACGTCGATTGGCTAGAGACCCAACTGGGCCTTGTGAAACACCTCGGCCTGCAAAACTTTTTACAGTCTCAAACGAGCAGTAGTTAGGACTGCCCCATGAGTGCAAGGCTTTATTATGTTGGGGATCAAGGCGCGGTTGTCCTCGAACAAAACGGGCTAAAGGTCGATGAATACACGTCGGCGGCGGCACTGGTGGAAACCCACCTCCGCGGTCTACTCGTGACCTGCATCGATCAGCCCGAACGACACGCCGAACTGCGCGACATTTATCAAACACCCCTTTCGACGGATTAGCAGAAACCTTTGATGCAATTAATCCATGTTGTACACCAAACAACCTATCGCTTCGATCAAGCGGTGACGCTGCGTCCGCATCGCCTGCTGTTGCGACCAAGAGATGGTTTTGATCTTCGCATTCGAGCCTCCGGCCTTCAGATCTCGCCAACACCCAAGCTTTACTGGCAACGCGATGCCTTCAATAACAGTGTGGCGATTGCTGTTTTTGATCAACCCACGACGCAGCTGGACATTGTCTCGACCTTAACGCTTGAACAGTACCAAACCGACGGACTGGACCTGATGCCGCTATTGCCGAACCAGGCCGCGGACATCGACCTGCAACCTAATGACGCCTTATTGGCGGCTTATAGCAGCGAGCAGCCTCGAGCCTGACGCTATGCCACACGCGCTCACGCAGGGGCTTACTCGGGCTTGCAGTGCTGGCGAGCAGTTTTCCGCCTTAAAGGCCCTCTGCGCCGACATCAAAGGCACCATCCGTTATCAAACCCGAGAATCACCCGGGGGTACAAACCGCGGCGCAAACCTTTGCCCTCAGCAGTGGGAGCTGTCGAGATTTAGCGTGGCTGTTAATCGAGGTGGTTCGCGGTTGTGGCCTGCCCGCCCGGTTCGTTTCGGGTTATTTGCTCAGCCATCAATTTGAGCCCGAGGACGGCGCAACCCATGCCTGGGCCGAAGTTTTTCTCAACGATTACGGTTGGGTCGGCTTTGACCCAACGGTTGGCCGGCCGGCCGGCGCGCAACATATTGCCGTGGCCGTGGCGAATGATCCCAAATATGTCCCACCGGTTTCCGGCTCTTATCGTTCGACGCCCAATACCCAAGCCGACTTGACCGTGAAAGTTCGGGTTGAAGCGCTCCCTGGGGTTTGACCTCGCGCCATGAGCCCGGGGCCTTGCGCGGCCTAGTCAGGATTTTTACTGAGCGCGCTCGGGTGAACATTCCGAGCCGTTCCCCGGCCCACCCTCGAGCCGTCGCGACGACCCCTTATGCTGAAAAGGCTTGCCCAAACATTGCGCGCCCTGTCGGACGCGGACGAGCGTGTCGGCCGCAGGCCTTATTCAGCGCCGGACCAAAGACTGCCAACGCGCAAGGAATTTCATCTTTGCGCGCCCCCAAGGTTTCGTTAAACCCTTGGCCTTACTGATTATCCTGAACGAGCACCTGAACGGACAGGTGACTGGTTCTGGGCAGCGGGCCGAACTGATCCATAATCGCAACCTCTGCCGCATCCCGGCCGATGGCCACACAAATACGCTCGCCCGCCTCGAGTCCAGGGGTCGCATCGAATGCGACCCATTGGCCGCCCACAAACGCTTCACCCCAGGCATGCACGTCTTGGGGCAGCAGGCCACCAAGATAACCCACCACATAGCGCGCGGGGATACTAATGCTGCGCAGCATTGCAATTGCCACATGCGCGAAGTCGCGGCAGACGCCGGCGGTGTCATTCATTGCGGCGAGCGCTGAGCGCGGTTGCGCGCTCGAACCGGGCAGATACGCAAACCGGTTTTGAACGGCCTGACAGATCCGCGTAACTTGATCATAACCGGGCGCGCAACCGTTGATGACCGCCCGCGTGATCGTCAGGAATTGGTCCGACTCACAATAACGAGAGGGTTGTAAAAACGGCAAGACGTCGACGGGGAGCATTTGGATCGGCACAAAGGGGCCACCCATAGCCGAAGGTTCAGGTAGCGACCGGCCTCGAAACGAGACCCGCAACGACGACGCGCCGGATGGCATCAGGGCTCGAGCGCAATGATTACCGTAACCATCCTGGAAGCGGGTTTCTTCAAGGGCGCCTTCCCAATCGAAGGTCAAAGCCTCAATCACCTGATCCGGTCTACTGCTTGGAATAAGCTTAAAGATCATCGGCGTTTCGCAGTCAAGAACAAGCGACACTTCAGTGGTTACCGCTAACAAAATCAATCTCCGATGACGCTGTGAACGAAGAGTATAGTCACTGGCCGTCGCCCAAGCCTAGCGGATTCGCAGAAACCCAATCATCGATCCAAAAGACGCGTCGCTTAGCTAATGCGGCCCAAGGCGCGCAAAGTGAAAGCCTGGCGTTCACGGCATAACCGTCCAACACCCGATCTGGTTGACCATGGGCACGCGATGGTTCAGTGAGCCCCTAATTGACGATCAGCAGTTGCATCAATCAGTGACTCAATTAGACTGATCGCTTGATTCATAGGTTGATCTTCGATGTTGAATAGGTTTTGGCTGGAATGGCGCGGACTACTGATTTTTTTGGTGGTCATGGTGTTGTTTCGGTCCGCGATCGCGGATTGGAATCAGGTGCCTACGGGCTCGATGAAACCGACCATCCTCGATGGCGACCGGGTGATCGTCAATAAACTCGCCTACGGCCTGCGGGTGCCCTTCTCCGCCATACGCGTGCTCACCTGGGATCGTCCGAATCGCGGTGAAATCGTGACATTTTTTTCACCCGAGAATGCAGAGTTATTGATCAAACGGGTTGTTGGGATCCCTGGCGACCGTATTTCGCTGATGAATAACCAGCTCAAGATCAATGACCGAATAGCCGACTATGCCGTGCTCGATGAGGATCAAATTCCGGCGTTAAATGCTTATGAGCGTCACCGCCATCGCTTTTATTTAGAAACCATCAAGGCATCCGTTCGGGCCGTGATGTTGAGGCCCGCGCCACCCAATGCGCACAATAATTTTGGGCCGGTCGAGGTGCCTGAAGGCCACTATCTCATGCTCGGCGATAACCGCGACAATAGTAAAGACTCGCGCTACATTGGCCTCATCCCAGCACAGGCAATTACCGGTCGTGCCCACGCGGTGGCTTTTTCAGTGGATTATGAAAATTACTACTTACCCCGTGGCGATCGCTTTTTTAAGTCGTTAGCGCGATCAAATTAAGGTGAAGCATTCTGCGAGGCATTCTGCGAGGCATTCTGCGAAGCATTCTGCCCGGGCACTGGCTCAACAGGCGCCTCTGCACCCGCATCATTCAAATTGACCGTCCCGGCTCGAACCTGGCTGAGTAAACTCGACCCAGGACGGCGCAAAATTTTTCGCAAAATTGGCGAGAAAAATAAGCCCGTTATGATGGCGGCCGCAACCAACATCAACGAAAAGATAAACAGCACATAGACCACCTCGGTCTCGACATCAAAAAATACAACGGCGACCCAGATAAAGGCGCTTGAAAATAGTAGGCTCGAGAGAAATCGTTTCATGGTCTTGTCCTTGGCTCCGCACCATCAAAACTGGGGCGCATTTCGGCGTCTTTATTATACGGCGCAGGGGACATGTTAACCGGAGTTTTAACGAGAACCGAATCACCCGTTCGCAGCCCCGACTAAACCCTTCCTGCTGCCTGCCGGATTACCGCTGGAAGGCGCGCCTTTACTTCGCAGTGGGTCCCGACTAGATTCAAAAGTAAGCCTCACCGTGCACCTTGTTATGAACCCAAAGTCTATTATCGGGCAAACCTTTGAGGCGGTTGACTTCGCCGCCACCGAGCAACAGCCGTTATGCCTTGAAGCCCATTTTGAACAGTGTGTGTTCTTACGGTGTTCTTGGTCGGGCACGTTTTTGCGGCAATGCACCTTTGATCAATGCCAGCTCATAGACTGCAACCTTGCGTCTGCCGAACTGACAGACGTTCATTTCATCGATTGCCAATTTGCGCTGGAAGATCTGAGCCAGGCAACCTCTTTTCGCTTTGCCAAGGTCACTCGCGGAAAAGTTCTTCAGGGCAATTGCTCGGGCGTCGATCTCAGCCACAGCCTATGGCACGACTGCCAGTTTCTTGACTGTCGGGCCCGAGCCCTAAATGCCAAAGGCTTCTCATGCCGTAAAATCATCAACCCGAGCGTTTCGATGAACGCCTTTACGGCCGAGCGCTGTGATTTTTCATTTAGTGACTTTAGCGATAGCCAACTCGCCAGCAGCGAGCTTTTGGCCTGCAACTTCCAAGAAGTCGCGTTTTGCGCCGCCGACTTGCAGGACGCTAACTTAGCGGGTTGCCAACTCGACAACATTGACTGGTTTGATGCCAACCTCACCGGCGCGAATCTTGAAGACGCCCGTTTTAATTCCCTTGACTTGCGCACGATGGATCTCACCGGCGTGCGGATATCAAGGTATCAAACGGAGATGCTGACCAACCCGCTTGGGCTGATCATCATCGACTAAGGCGACCCCTCGATTGGACCCGGCCGAGATCCCAGTTCGAGTGCGACAGCCGCTAGTCTTTTACTTCAATCAGTTCAACATCAAACACCAAGACAGAATTGGGCGGGATGCTGCGAACGCCGCCTGGGCCATAGGCCAGATCCGCAGGGATCGTTAAGCGCGCTTTACCACCGGCTTTAATCAGTTGTAGGCCCTCGGTCCAACCGGGAATTACTTGATTCAACGCGAATTCTGCCGGCTCACCCCGAGCAATGGAGCTGTCAAAGACCGTGCCATCCAGTAATCGCCCCTCATAGTGCACCACCACAACATCGGTTGCAGCAGGCTTGGCACCCGTGCCTTCGGTTAGCATCTCAATCTGCAAACCACTATCGGTTACCCGCACATCAGCCTTGGCTGCATTCGCAACGAGGAAGGCCGCACCTGCCGCGAGGTTGGTTTCCGATTGATTCTCAGTTAGGGCCTCTTGTTCGGCTTGAATCATTTCCTGGCGCTCGCGGACGATCGCCATCACTTTGGTCTGTGCATCGGAGTCTAAAGACGGTGGCACCGCGGACAGGGAGTCTTGCATGCCCTTCAACAAAGCACCCAAATCAACGTCGGGGTTGCCGCCTTGTTGCAACATATTGCCAAACGAATACCCAAAGAAATAACCCCGCTCAGCTTGCATCGTCTCATCCGCTGCCGCCTCTGGCGCAGGTTCTGGCGCCGCGTCTTCTGCCCAAACTGATCCAGCAGTTACAACCGTCAACGCTAAAACGAACGATCGACCCAACCCAAAAGCATAACGAACCATAACCATTTCCTTAAATTAGAGTAATTCGAACAAATTAAAGCCGCCAGTATGCCATACAAAATGGGTTTTGGCCGACCAACTTATACAGCAAAAACCGGATTGTAGCCTCCTCAAATGAGTTTCAAGCGGACGCGCCACTTAAGGCCTTGGCGTGCTTTTCAAGGCAATAACCGCGCGGCTTACTTTGCGCGCTGATGGGCACTTTGCGTGCTTTGCATGCGCCAACAGTCAGAAGTATGATATTGAGGAAGTCAAAGGTCAGCACGCGTTACGCCGCGTCACCCTAGACGTCAGATCAGACCTGACGCCATGGCTTTGCTTTAGAGGATGATCTCAAGGCAAGCCGTTCATTTCGTAATTATGGATTCACAAGGTTTATCTATGCATCACCTAGCCAGCAACACCCAGGGCTTGAACCGCTTTCGCGACATCGCCAAAAGGCTAGCGCAAACACTGCTGATTGGGGCCTGGTTAATCGCTGGTGGCGCTGTCGCGAGTCTTACCGACGCCGAGACTCTGGACGCGGCTGAACTCGCCCCGCTACCGGAGCACGAAGCCACAACCCGTCATATCTTAAAAGCACTCCGGGAACGCCACTACCTCTACCAGCTCTTGGATGACGAAAGCTCTGCGCTCATTTTCGATGAATATTTAAGTGCCCTGGATCCCAGCAAAAGCTACTTTTCAGCACAGGACATGCTCGCATTCGAGCCTTACCGAATCACCCTAGATAACGCTTTACGGCGCGGTGACTTGAGGCCGGCGTTTAGCATCTTCAATCAATATCAGGCGCAGACAATCGCTCGTTTAACCTGGGTTATAAGCCAACTCGAACAAGGGCTCGAGCCCTATCAGTTTG